>JASFPB010000146.1:0-6235 GCA_050116235.1 Chromatiales bacterium
CCCCGGACCAAAGGATTATGAGCACAAGGAACAGTTTCTTTAGGGGTCAGCAAGTTGAAGAATCGTAAAGGTTTCTTTGGGGTGCTCCCGGGTCATGCTGCTTTGACCGAACCCTTATACCGAACTCTTTGTTGCCCAGTATGCCGAACTTTTAAGGCCTTTCCTGATTGCTTTCATTCAGTTGCGTTGCTTGAAGTCCCGCAATGGACCGAACCGAGACCGACCATAACCGAACTTTGACCGAACCTGTCTCGACCGAACTTCGGGGGAGGGGGGGTGAGAACCCGGAAAACTGGAGATCTGGTCAAGTCCGGCCTAATCATCACTGATGGTCAGCTCTCTGGTTTAGCCGATATTCCCTAGGAGACTGACCTGTCCATCGCTTGAAAGAGCGTGTGAAGCCACTCAGTTCCTTGAAGCCAATGGCCAAAGCGATTTCGGTAACCGGCTGATCTGTTTCAAGCAATAATCGGGCTGCTTGCTGCTGACGTAATTGGGCTAACAGCCTGTTGATACTTGTTCCCTTCTCCTTGAGTAGCCGTGAAAGTCGCCTTTGCGAGTATCCACACAGTTCAGCAGCACGAGCCGTGTTGAGATCGTTCAGATGAATGTGTTGAAGCAAAATCTTGCTGATTGCCTCGATGAATTCTTCTGGTGGAATGTCGTAAGATGGGCTCGAGTTGCAGGTTGTCAGTTTGGACTTTAAAACGATCGTTTTCGAGAGCCACTCTGATGGGAAATGCATTCTGAAGCCCGTGTTATCGCATTTGTAGATACGCAACCCTCGATAAAAATCAGGAATGATCTCGGGTTTGCAGACCTGCATGCGCAGCTCTTCATGCTTCCAGTCATCACCCATCAGGCAAGTGAATATATTCCAGAAAAGGCCGACGTATAAGCTGTCTGTCTGCTGTGGGCAGAATCCCGGGTCACCAGCGCGAATGAGTCGAAATTTCGCAGTAGAACCCTTTATTTCGAGTTCATACTCTATCTTGCTGGCGAGGCCTCTGGCTCGCGCGATGAACCTTATAAAGAAGTCACCAATCGTCACAGCGTTTTGGACAGCCTCTCTCATCAGTGGCCACGTGCTCAAATCAAGTTTCTCACCAATCGAGAGCGCTAGTGTTGGATCCTCAGCGAGTTCTGCAAGCGCATCAAGTAGCTGGTACATCGTCCTTGCAGCGACCAACACCGATTCATCATTGAGTTGCGTTCTGGTCAGGTCGAATTGATTCAGTGTTTCCTCACAATCAAGCCCTCGGGATTCCAGTTCTGTCAGGAATGGCATCGCCAGGTGGAGCTTGACCAGCGGGGCTTCTGGAGATCGTTTACTGGTTGGCATGACTTCATATGGGTCCGGGAGCTGTATATTTAAAAAGTATCGGCATTTGTCATTTTTTACCAACTTTTTTGCATATTCGCTTTCATTGGCAAGTTATTCAGTCAGAGCAGCCATAACCTATTCCTTGGTCTAACAGGAGGAAAGCGCGAGATGATTATCCCCCCAATAATGAAGCAAAAAACTATTGCTCTGGCGATTGGCGCACTTGGCCTTTCAGTAGTAGCACTTCTACCACGTCCGGCAATGGCCGAGGAATTTCCTGATCAGGTCATTCTTTTCAAAAATGTGAATATTTTTGATGGTAAGAGTGAGAAGCTGATAGAGGGTCAGGACGTGATGGTCGTCCGGAACAAGATCCACAAGATCGCCAAGGACATCCCAACTGGCGGCAGCTACGAAGTCGAGGTGACCACTGGCGGTGAAAGAAAAGTACAACTCGTTTCTGACTTCGCGCCCAGTGTGTACGAAATCACGGTCATGGAGGCTGGGGCAGAGACTACGAAGAAGGAGGTCGAAGTCCAGGTCATCGATGGCGGTGGCCGGACATTATTGCCCGGCTTCATCGAGAACCATGCACATCTGATGTTGCCCGGTCCGACGCTGCCTGCGATGGAGGCTAACAGCACCTGGGAAGACCTGGCCATCCACGGCACCAAGATGGCAGAGATGTACCTGATGCAGGGCTTCACGACAGTGCGCGATGCTGGCGGTGCCAATGGTGGCTTGCGGCGGGCCATCGATGCGGGCCAGATCGACGGGCCGCGACACTATCCCTCCGGCGCCTTCCTCAGCACACGTGGTGGACATGCCGATTTCGCGAACTACACCGCTCCCGTAGGCCAGACCTCCAATTTCAGCCGCCTGAACATGGCGCAGGAGGTCGACAACGTTGGCGACGTTCATAAGTTCGGTCGCAACAATTTTCGCATGGGCGCCACGCAGCTGAAGTACATGCAATCCGGCGGTGTCGTTTCGGCCTTCGATCCCTGGCAATTGCTTGCAGGCTCGTCGGAAGAACTGGAAGCGGCGGTGCAGGTCGCCGAAGAGTACGAAAGCTATGTGATGGCCCATTCGTACCGCAAGGAAACCATCACGGCGGCGCTTGAGGCCGGCGTAAGGTCGATTGAGCATGGCTTCGAGTTCGATTGCGAGATCTCAGAGCTGATGAAGGAGAAGGGTGCTTACATCACGACCAATCTCACGGCCTTCGATCCGAACCTATTCGATATTCCCGCAATCAAGCAAGTGCCCGCAAGCCTGCGTAAGGCACGGTCCGCGACTAAGAAGTTTGGCAACTACATCGACAACATGAAGAAATGTCCGGCCAAGCGCGGCTTCCACACCGACTGCGTAGGTACCGTGGATGCATGCAACATCCAGATTGCCTACGAGAAGCATCTCAATAACGAGTTCTTCGGTTCCCATGCCTCGCTAGTCGCCATGACCTCGGTCGGAGGCGAGATCGCGGCCTTGTCCGGCGACTTCATGAACCCCTATCCCGAGGGCAAGCTCGGCGTGATCGAAGAGGGCGCCTATGCCGACATCCTGATCGTCGACGGCAACCCGCTGGAGGACTTCTCCGTCGTGGGCTCGGGTGACAAATGGTTCGACGCAGAGCCCCGGCCTGAAAGTCCGGAAACAATCCGGCTCATCATGAAGGACGGCAAGGTCTACAAAAACACGCTGTGATGTGGAAAACGCAGCGGGATGTGTCGCTGGTCGACCGCCCGCTGCCTCGTTCCCGAGGCAATATCGACATGTGTAAATTACTTACCAATCCCTTGTCAGGGATATTATGGATTTTGATCGTGGTCTGTGCCTACCCCATCAGCGCACTGGCGGGAACAGAAGTCCTGGACTGGGGCGAACTGATCGACAAAGACACCCAGGTGTTCGATGACCCTTACCGGGACCTCGAGCCGGCACAACTCGTCAAGTTGATATCCGTTGCGCAGCTTCGTCAACAGGCCGAAAAGGGCGAATCGATTGACAAGGAAAAACTTGCAAGCGAGATAGACGCACTTGAAGCCGACGGTATCGATATTGACGCCATACTCGCCCAGCGTTGGGAAGTCGCTGAAAAACGCAAGCTGGCTGCAACCTCTGGTAACAGCGAGGTGGATGGCCGCGATGTCCAGATTTCCGGATTCGTCATCCCGGCACCTGCAGACCCCGACGGCAGCGTAACAGCCTATCTGGTGCCTGAACGTGGCATGTGTAGTCATATGCCGCCGCCACAACCAAACCAGATGCTCAAGTTGAAACTGCCGAAGACCTGGCAGCCGCAATCGCTCTATGAGCCGGTGGTTGTCTCGGGCCGTCTCGCAATTGCCCCGAATACACGCACGATCCGTGTGGTGGACGGACTTGTGCCGATGCACGCCACTTTTCGTATGGATGTCTCTGATTTAACCACCATCCGCGAATATGCAGACAATCAGCGAAATTAGAGCGTTGGTATTTATCAACCTCTGATCCACCACTTGGGACTGGATCAAATCCACACGTGAATTCAATCCAATGAAAATAGCGATATTTACAACCACTCTCATCTGTCTCTTTGTTTCGACGGCTCTGGCGGGCGAAAGTCAGTGGAAGTCGGTCAGCGGAGCTGAAAACCTTCAGAACTTCATGGGCGGCGCCAAGGCTGAGAGAGAGTTGCCAGATGGTGAGATCAGTCGTGGAGAATATTCGCCGGATGGTACAGGGATGCTCTATTCATGGGGCGCATCGATTCCCAGAACATGGGCAGTAAAAGGAGATGACCAGGTCTGTATCACTGAAGAGAGCGGGGAGAGTCTCTGCTACCGATTCGAAATCAGTGCCGACACACCAGGGCTGTATCGCGCTCGCAATGTTGCAACAGGTGAAACA
The DNA here is from genome assembly GCA_050116235.1 of Chromatiales bacterium. Taxonomy (GTDB): domain Bacteria; phylum Pseudomonadota; class Gammaproteobacteria; order Chromatiales; family Chromatiaceae; genus Sva-25. The sequence goes on from JASFPB010000146.1 coordinate 4,217, forward strand.
GCTCAATTTCATATGAAGGAGGGAACCGCAGTTGTTTCGGAAAAGTCCGTCAAAATGGATGATGAGGGTGGACCGGCAACTCCGTCTGCTTCAGAGCTTGCCGCGGAACTATCGAACCCGAATACGGCAGTTGCAACGCTGAATTTCAAAAACCAGTTTCGTTCCTACACCGGGACTCTTCCCGGGGCTGATGACCAGTCGGGTTACACGCTCGTCATTCAACCGGTACTGCCATTTGTGCTGAAAAACGGCGACAAGATCATCTTTCGTCCGGCGATTCCTGTGCTGGTTGATCAGCCTGTCCTCGGGGCTGATGGATTCTCAGGCAAATCCGGGATCGGTGACATCTCATTTGACCTTGTTTATGCGCCAAAGAGTGATGGAGGCAATCTGTTTGCATACGGGATGATCGCATCCATGCCAACAGCAAGCGATGGACTGGGTAGCAAACGGTGGACAATGGGCCCCGAGGTTCTCATAGGCAAGGCAACAGCCAGAAATGTAACTGGAATGTTAGCGAGCCATCAGTGGGATATTGCCGGATCCGGAAATGCAGACATCAGTCAAACCAGTGCACAATTTTTCTATACGCATCTCCCGGGAAACGGCTGGAGTATTGGCTCGTCGCCTACCATTGGCTATGACTGGACAGCAGAGCAGTGGACGGTTCCCCTGAATCTTACCGTAGGCAAGACGGTCGTCATGAATGGCCGTCCCTGGAAGTTTTCTGTCGAAGTGAATTACTACGTTGAAAAGCCGGATGCTTTTGCACCCGATTGGATGGTGAGCCTGAACGTGGCACCAGTTGTCAAGAATGGCCTTGCGAGCTGGTTCGGGTTATGAGCGTAGATAACTATCCGATTGCATATGCCACAGTTGTATCCCCGGATGTCGAAGTAAATCCTTTCTGCTCAGGTAAGTCATGACAATAATCAACTTCAATACCCTTTTTTTACTGCTGGCGACACTAACTGCAGTCCCCAGGACAATAGCTGCTGATTCCGATACTGGCAGTAACTTCGGCAGTCCTGATGCCGTGGAGAACCTGATCGCCGATGATGCCAAATCCATTCCGGCACTGGTGCAGGAGCGCATGCTTGACCCCTGGTTTGAATGGAAGGGTGGCCTGCAGGAAAGGCATGGTTTCTCCTTTGGTGTAGATTATTCAGCCCTCTACCTTGGTTCAGACAACAGCCTCGGCAGAGACAACGCCTCGGGCGGTATGCTCCGTTTCTTCGGCTCATGGGATCTGGTGGGACGAGGGACAAGAAATACAGGTGCATTCGTCTGGAAGATCGAACATCGCCACCGTTACGGTAAGGTACCACCAAGCGGTTTCGGACTCGGCGAACTTGGCTATGTCGGTTTTATCGGTGCACCCTGGAGCAACCAGGGAACACGTCTGACCAATTTCTACTGGCGACAGCGATTCATGGACGGAAAAGCGACAGTCGTCGCCGGTTATCTCGATGCCACAGACTATGCAGACACCTTTGTCGGTGGCTCACCCTGGACTGGCTTTACGAACCTGGCCTTCAGTACCGGCTCTGCCAGCATGTTCCTGCCGAATGATGCCACGCTCGGTATCGCGGCTGCTGGCATGCTGACTGACAACCTCTATCTCATCGGTGGAATTACTAACGCTTATGCGGATCCAACCGATCCTTTCGATGACAGTTTCGATCGCTTCTTCAGTGACAGCGAGCATTTTGTGACGCTGGAGGCCGGCTGGACCACCTCGCAAGGTCGCATCTACCAGGACAATACGCATGTCACTTTCTGGCATGTCGATGACAGCCTGCTGGCAGGCGCCATCGAGGGCTGGGGGCTGGCTTTCTCCCACGTCCGTCATATCGATGATCACTGGATGCCTTTCGTGCGTGGCGGCTATGCAGAGGACGGCGGCAGCCTGCTGCAAAAGTCCCTCAGTCTTGGCGTGATGTATCAGAGAAATCCTGGCGCCGATTTGCTGGGTGTCGGTGTCAACTGGGGGGAACCGAACGAGAGCAGCTTTGGGAG
>JASFPB010000147.1:0-6223 GCA_050116235.1 Chromatiales bacterium
CCTGCGGATTGGTTTCGATCCGGGAGTATTTTCAGGGATCTATATCAACCTGACTCCGGTCCCTTGATTGCATCTACCTGTGTCTCCACCGCCATGGCGCCTGGTGCAGTCCTTCCTTCTGCCAGATGCCCAGCTCTTCTTCTCTGGCGCTTGCTTCGGCTTCATAGAACGCCGGGAGTCTGCAGTAGCGCCGGTAAACCGCGGCATGCCCGCTTCTGGCCATTTCGAGATTGACGTTCTCTCCCCTGTGGAAAATTTCAGCAACCTGCCTGCCGTAACTGTCGATGTCGTGAATAACGAGCTGAACACTCTCATTGCGCCGGAGCAGTTGACGTAATGCAGCGCGTGACTCCTGCCCCCATGGGCGCTGCCCCATCTCTGGCGCATCGATACAGTAGAGGCGCACCTTGTGCCGCTGTCCATTGCATGCAACTGTCACCGAGTCGCCATCGGGCACGCTGCGGACACTGCATGAGGGGTTGTCTCCGGTGGCGTTGACATGGCCGCCCGGGTTGCAGCCTGCAAGCAGAAGGCAGCTGATGAGCAACAAGGGGCGTGACTGCTGCATGAAAAGACCGGTTTGAGTAAAGTCGCTATTCTACCGGGGAAGCATGCGGCCCGCAGCAGGATCCAGTGAGAGGGTTGCTGCACACTGGCTGCATGCGGGTTTTGGATCCTGACGGTTTTTCAGACGTTCAGCAGCATGCGTGCCGGATCCTCGAGCAGCTGCTTGATCGTGACCAGGAACTGCACGGCACCGCGCCCGTCGATAATGCGGTGATCGTAGGAGAGAGCGAGATACATCATGGGGCGAACCACGATGTCCCCCTCAACAACGACTGGCCGTTGCTGGATATTATGCATGCCGAGAATCGCCGACTGCGGGGGGTTGAGGATCGGAGTCGAGAGCATGGACCCATAGACACCCCCATTGGAAATCGTGAAGGTACCCCCCGTGAGTTCGTCATAGCTCAGCGAGCCTTCCTGAGCCTTTTTGCCAAATTGCTTGATGGTTGTCTCGATCTCGCCGAAGGACAACTGGTCTGCATCGCGCAGTACCGGAACGACAAGCCCGCGCGGCGAGCCAACTGCAATGCCGATGTCGTAATAGCCGTGATAGATGATATCCGTGCCATCGACCGAGGCATTGACCTCGGGAAATTTCTTCAGTGCCTCAACGGCCGCCTTGACGAAAAACGACATGAAACCGAGACGTGTGTCGTGCTGCTTCTCGAAAGTCTCCTTGTACCTGTTGCGCAGTTCCATGATGGCCTGCAGGTCGACCTCGTTGAACGTCGTCAGGATGGCTGCATTTTGCTGGGCTTCGAGCAGGCGCTCCGCAATGCGCGCTCTGAGCCGTGTCATCGGCACCCGCTCCTCGGGACGAGCACCTTGCGGCAACTCGGTGGCGGGCCGTGCTGAACTGCGCAACGCCTCCAGTTCCTGCTCGTGCTCGTTTTTGTCCTGCTTGTCGAGAAATTTCATGACATCGGACTTCAGGATACGACCATTCTTGCCGGTGCCGCTTATTTTGCTGGCATCGATGTTGAGCTCCTTCACGAGACGACGGACGGATGGTGTGAGCACGGGCTGTTCACCACTCTTTTCCGTTTCGGTCTCTGCGGCTGGAGTCCGGACAGGTTCGGTCTCTGTTGCCGGTGTCTCTGCGGTTTTTTCAGCAGCAGGGGCAGGGGCAGCAGCTGACGCGGTCGCGTTTTCATCGAGTATCGCCAGCACCTGGTCTGCCTCGACAGTATCGCCCTCCTCGAACTGGACCTCCGTGAGCACGCCGTCCGAGGGTGCGGGTACCTCGAGAACCACCTTGTCGGTCTCGAGATCGACAAGGTTTTCGTCGCGTGAAACGGCTTCGCCGGGCTGCTTGTGCCAGCTCAGGACCGTGGCGTCTGCGACTGACTCGGGCAGTGCGGGGACGCGGATGTCGATACTCATCGCATGATTCTCCGGTTCATTTTCTTGTTGATGTTGCCAAGCAGCGCATCGTCGATGAGCGTCTCCTGCTGCATGCGGTGCATGGGGGCATAGCCGACCGCCGGGGCCGGCGAGGCGGCACGTCCAACGTAATAGAGATGGTCTTCAGCACGGAGACCGCGAACGAGGCGGTGCTTGATCTGGTCCCAGGCTCCCTGGTTCTGCGGCTCTTCCTGGCACCAGATGTAGGTGTGGGCATTCCTGTAGGGAGCGATGGCGTCCCGGAATGCCTTCTTCGGAAAGGGGTAGAGCTCCTCGATGCGTACGATCGCGACGTTATCCATCTCGAGATTTCTGCGATGTTCGAGAAGCTCGTAGTAGACCTTGCCACTGCAGATGATGACGCGTTCCACTTTTTCCGGGGCGAGCGGGTCGATTTCGCCAATGACTGGCAGAAAATGCGTTCCGTCGGTCATTTCCGAGAGATGCGAGGTGGCCAGCGGGTGGCGCAGCAGGCTTTTCGGCGACATGACGATCAGGGGGATGCGCAACATCCTGACGAGCTGGCGACGCAGCAGGTGGAAGATTTGCGCAGGAGTTGTCGGTACGCAGATCTGGATGTTGTTCTCGGCGCAGAGTTGCAGGAAGCGTTCGAGGCGGGCAGAGGAGTGCTCCGCACCCTGTCCTTCCTGCCCGTGCGGCAGCAACAGTGTGAGGTTGCTGCTCAGTCCCCACTTGGCGCCGCCGGAGGTGATGAACTGGTCGATAACGACCTGGGCCACATTCGCAAAGTCACCGAACTGCGCTTCCCAGATCGTCAGGGTTTCGGGAGCGGCAGCCGCATAGCCGTATTCGAAGCCCAGAACCGCCTCTTCGGAGAGCAGCGAGTCAATGACGATGAAATTGGTTCTCGCCTCTTCAGCGATGCGACGCAGGGGTATGAAGGCAGCGCCTGTTGCCTGGTCATGCAGCACCGCATGGCGGTGGAAAAAGGTACCCCGGCCACTATCCTGGCCACAAAGACGTACGTGTCCTCCCTCGTGGAGGAGCGTGGCGTAGGCGAGATTCTCGGCGAAACCCCAGTCACACGGCTGTTCACCGGTTGCCATGAGTCCGCGGGCTTCCAGAGTGCGGTTGATACGCGGATGGGGTTTAAAACCATCCGGCAGTTCGAGCTGGTGCAGGCCGAGCTCGCTGAGCAGTTCCAGGTGCACGCCCGTGTCTGCTTCGTCTGTCCAGTCATGGTTGAGATAGGCGGACCAGTGGGCGGCATAGTGATGCGGGCTGTTGGTCGCGATCGGGCGTGACACGATCTCCCCGCGATCCAGCGCATCGCGGTAGTCGGTCTGCATCGCCTTGACATCATCCTCGCCGATTGCGCCGATGCTGACCAGGTGCGTGCCATAAAGCGCGCGCGTGGTTTCACGGTTGCGGATCTTTTCGTACATCATCGGCTGGGTCACGGAGGGTTCATCAGCCTCGTTGTGCCCGAGACGGCGGTAGCAGACAAGGTCGATAATGACGTCCTTGTGGAACCTGTTGCGGTAGTCGAGCGCAAGACGCGTCACGAACAGCACGGCTTCGGGGTCGTCACCATTGACATGCAGTACCGGTGCCTGGACCATCTTGCCGACATCCGTGCAGTAGGTCGTCGAGCGCGAATCGAGCGGATTGCTGGTCGTGAAGCCGATCTGGTTGTTGACGACGATATGAATGGTTCCGCCGGTCGTGAAACCGCGTGCCTGGGAGAGTTGCAGGGTTTCCATGACGACACCTTGTCCAGCGAAGGCTGCGTCGCCGTGAATGAGGACCGGCATCACCGTTTCGCCGAGTTTATCCTTGCGGCGGACCTGGCGTGCCCTGACGGAGCCCTCGATGACCGGACTCACGATCTCGAGGTGTGACGGGTTGAAGCCGAGTGCGATATGGACTGTCTTGCCTCGCGTCGGGATGTCCGAGGAGAAGCCCATGTGGTACTTCACATCGCCGGCTGTCATGATGCCGCTGGCCTGTTTCTTCCCCTCGAACTCGTCAAACAGCACCTGCGGCGGCTTGCCGAGGATATTGACCAGGAGATTGAGACGGCCGCGGTGTGCCATGCCGATGACCATCTCCTCGATACCGGTGGCGCCGCCGCGCTGGATCAGTTCATCCATCAGCGGGATCAGCGATTCCGCCCCCTCGAGGGAGAAACGTTTCTGGCCGACATAGCGCGAATGGAGGTAGCGCTCCAGCCCCTCTGCCGCGGTCAGCATCTTGAGTAACCAGTGGCGCTTTTTGTTGTTGATGGCTGGCCTGGCCCGGTAGCCCTCGATGCGACGCTGCAGCCAGCGTTTCTCCTCAGTGGCTGTGATGTGCATGTACTCGAAGCCGATATGGGAGGTGTAAACCTCCTTCACGAAGTCGATGATGTCTTGCAGCTTCATCTCTTTCGGCGCATACAGCGAACCCGTATGGAAGGTCTTCTGCATGTCGGTTTCGGACAGATGGTGAAAGGAGGGCGAGAGTTCGTCGAGGGGTTTCCTGGTGCGCAGCTGCAGGGGGTCAAGATCGGCGTTCTGGTGACCGCGCACCCGGTAGGCGTTGATCATGCGAAGTACAGCGGCCTGTTTTTCGGCAGCAGCGGGGTCGACACACTCTCCGCGAAGCCGTGGTGGAGACTGCGCCAGCTCCACGAAACGTTCGCGGACTTCGGAGTGTGGCGTGTCCCCGGGTTCGTTGGCCGCCTCTTTCGCAAGCAGGTCGAACTGGCGGCGCCATTCCGGATCGATGCTGCCCGGATCGCGCAGGTAATCCTCGTACAGGGCTTCGATGAAGGCGGCATTTCCGCCCGAGAAGGCCGAAGTCTGTTTCAGAAGCTCTAGAATCGCGCTCATTTATTTATTATTAAGATGATTGTCCAATGAAGCTGCCGGTGGCAAAGGCAGCCAATAAAACTTTTTGTTTTCAGTAAGGATCTGCATCGTGTTTCATCGAAGTGTAACACTCATTGCTGAAATGAAAAGAAAAAATATTTAGGATAATTGTCTTACTGGTGAATAATGCCCGTTTGTACGGGTAATTTCCCTTGGCCGAGATGACAACACTGTCCGGGCGTGTTTTCACTGCAGTGCAGGAGAGAAATCAGGGAACGCCGGTGAACGCGGGTAAACCCTGATCTCTCCGGTAGCGGATCAGAAGTATTTCGCTCTCAGGGTATGACAGAATCTTCACGAACCGGGCAGAGGGCTTTCCGCTATGATCCCTCTTTTTTAAGCAAGGGGCCTCTCCAATGCCTCCAGCTGCCGCATTCGCCGGCGTCATCCTGATCTGGGCCACGACTCCGCTCGCCATCAAGTGGAGCAGCATGGGAGCTGGTTTCCTCTTTGCCGTGGGTGCGCGCATGGCAATCGGGGTTCTCGTCTGCCTGCTGATTCTCATGGCCAGGCGTTCACGGATACGCCACGATACCCGCGCGCTACAGGTCTACCTGGCGGCAGGGCTCGGTATCTGGAGTTCCATGAGCTGTACCTACTGGGGGGCGCAGCATATCCCGTCAGGCCTGCTGTCGGTGATTTTCGGGCTGACGCCGGTTGTGACAGGCGTCTGGGCGACATGGCTACTGCAAGAACGGGTCTTCACGCCATTCCGGATTCTTGGCATGGTGCTCGGAATCGTCGGTTTGTCACTGATCTTCCGGGAGGGTCTCGGTTACCGGCAGGAGTACCTCTACGGCATTATCGCGATCGCGGCCGCGCTCGCGCTGCAGTCATTCAGTGCTGTCATGATCAAGCGTATCAACGCCGGTGTGAGTGGTTTCGAGACCACGACGGGTGGCCTGCTCGTCTCGCTGCCGCTCTTTCTGCTGAGCTGGTGGTTCCTGGACGGTGGACTGCCCGGGGAGCTGGAGGCAAAGGTCGTCTGGTCGATTCTCTATCTCGGTGTTTTCGGTTCCGTGATCGGCTTCATGCTCTATTTCTCGCTGATCCATCAGTGGCCGGCGAACCGGGTCGCCCTGATCACGCTCGTGACACCTGTCATCGCCCTGATGATCGGTCATCTTTTCAATGCAGAGAGTATCGGTCTGTACGAGTGGGCCGGCGCAGGAGTGATCCTTGCGGCTCTGGTCAGTTATGTCTATGGCGATCAGCTGATGCGCAAGGCCATGGTGGAAGAAAGCTGACTTGCGTGGCATTTCCCGGCCCCGCCAGGCGTGCACCTCGATCGATCGCGAATCGTGACTCTTGAGTATGCTGCAGGTGTGTCGCAGAGGCAGCGGAAGACCGATGCTTGCCGGTATCACGATCTTCAGCCC
>JASFPB010000148.1:0-6218 GCA_050116235.1 Chromatiales bacterium
GGACGCCTGATCGGCAAGTGGGGTGAGCGCAGGGCGCTGACCCTCGAATACGTTGGGCTCATAGGCGTGTTCGCGGCTTATGCCTTTGTGGAAACGGCCTGGATCGCCGTCGTGCTCTATATCCTGGACCACCTCTTCTTTACCATGGCAATTGCCATCAAGACCTACCTGCAGAAGATCGCCGATCCGGCCGACCTGGCGCCGACCGCCGGGGTCGCCTTTTCTATCAACCATATCGCTGCAGTCGGATTACCTGCGCTGTTCGGAGTGATCTGGGTTATTTCACCTGCCGCGGTCTTTCTCAGCGGAGCGGTTCTCGCCTTTGGCTCGCTGCTACTCGCTCGCCTGATACCTGAATCGCCCGAGCCGGGACGCGAGGTGATGTTGCCGGCCACGGAACACAGAGCCATCTGAACACGCCTTTCTGTTTGCTGCGAGCTCTTCACGACATCTTTCCCCCGCTCGGGGAAAGTGAACAAATTGTGAACTATGCAGAAGAGGTGTTGTCTTCTTTTACTGACAGATCGATCTCGAAGGCTGGATTTTAATAAACTCAGTTAGTTAGGGATAATACCTATACTCATCTGTTGGAATATCTGGCAAGCTTCGGGGAAAATTATTATTTAAATCGAATGTTGGGGAGTACATGCGTCGATTTATCGTCTTTGCATTGATGTGCATGCTGACTGTTGCCGTCTATGCCTTCGTGCCTGACAACCACACGCCTTCCAAGTCCGCCGGTCCCATCACTATCATCACTCCTGATCCCGAATCACTCTTCATCGAGGAATACCGGGCTGAGCAAGTCATCGGCCTGAGTGAACAGGAAATACGCGAGATTACCAACGCCCTGGATCTTGGAGAGAACGTCGAGCTCGTCGAGCCCGAGGCGGTCGATGATGCGGATTCAGTTGCCAGGATAGAGCCGATTAACGATACAGAAGCCCTCACGGAGGTCGAGACAGTCGAGGATGCAGCGACCGACACGGTCGATGACACAGATGCCCTTGCCGAGATCGAGGCAGTCGAGCAGCAACTGGCTGCTGAAGCTGATTCATCACAGCAGCAGGAGGTCACCAGCTCCACGCCATCCTCCAGCGAGCAGCAGAGAATGCCTGCTGATACCGATGCCGGGATGCAGACCGTCACAGGACGCGTCGATTCATCCATCTACTCAACAGCCCTGAACGCAGGACTCAGCCCCAACCAGGTCGCAAGACTGACGAGGCTGCTCAAGCCGCACCTCGACTTCTCGCGTGAACTGCGCAAGGGTGATGAACTCACAGTGCAGCTCGATCCCGAAACATCAGAAGACCGCGAGGATGCCAGCCGCCTCTACCGCATCGAGTTCAACGGCGTCAGAAAACACCTTCTGATTACGCGCTCGGACGAGGATCCCGAATACTACGAAGTCCGTGATGACAGCGGAAAACTGCTCAAATCAGGCTCGCCTGTTGCGAAAGCGCAGGTCAAGAGCAAGCCGGAAAAGGAGCCTGTCAGGAGCAAGCAGGACGCCGACAAGAAGCCGGTCCGCACTGCCGCGAAAACAGCCGGCAAGACCAAAGCCAAAGAGAAAGGACGTCTCGAGGCCACGGTCGATTACTCACTTTTCACAGCCGCTCGCGAGGCCGGTTTGACAACGAGTCAAACAGTCGAGCTGCGCTCCATCCTCGACCCCTACATCGACTACAACAAGGAACTCAGAAAAGGCGATCGTCTGGTGATCAACCTCGACAAGTCGGGTTCGTCCATCGATTCCATTGAGTACGACGGCAAGAAAAAGAAGCTTCTGGCCGTCCGCGAGGAGAATGGTGATTTCGCCGTCACGGATCGCACCAGCGGCACAGTCAAGGTGGCCAGAAAGAAAACTGACAAGAGCCCGGTTGCCAAAACGGAAAAGCGCAGCAGCAAACGCAACGCGCCAATGATCAGCGGCTGGAAACCACGCGACAAGGCCCTGGCGCGCGTTTATGCCCGCCTGCTGCAGTCCGGCAAGGTGAGCAAACCAGCGCTGCAGAAAGCATTCAAGTACTACGAAAACAACCGCTACAGCCGCAAGCTCAGTGACAGGCATATGGCGATTGCCGACTATACCCAGACTGCCCTGGCGCGCAGGCTGCATATCATCGACCTCAAGGCCGGCAACGTGAAGTCCTACCAGGTCGCCCATGGCCGCCGTTCCGGACCTGTTGGCGGACGTGTCCACACCGTCAGCAATGTTGTCGGATCCAACAAAACATCGCAGGGTTTCTTCAAGGTCGGTTTCAATGAGGGGCGCACCCGAACCAAGGGCTATCCCTACCTGCCGATCGAGGGTCTCGAATCCGCCAACCGCAAGGTCGGCTTGCCAACGCGCCTCGGCGGTCGTGATGTCATTGTCCACACGGCTTCCTACGTCGAATCCGGGGGGCGCAGCAACGGCTGTTTTGCCATCCGTCCCCAGGACAGGCGCCAGGTCTTCGGCAAGCTCAAGGGTGCATTGCTGCTGAGTTATGCCGGCTAGTAAGACACCTGTTCCTGATGAAAAAAGCGGCCGAAGGGCCGCTTTTTTGTTGCTTGCACCTCGCCCTCACCCGGGATCATAGGCGAGGTTCGGCGCCAGCCACCTTTCCATCTCGCTCAACGCCATTCCTTTCCGCTCTGCGTAATCGGCAACCTGGTCGCGATTGAGCTTGCCGACGGCGAAGTAGCGCGCGTCGGGGTGCGCAAAGTAGAGGCCGCTGACGGCTGCGGTCGGGACCATGGCTTTTGACTCGGTCAGCCAGATGCCGGTGTTGGTCTCGGCATCGAGCAGATCCCAGAGCAGGTCCTTTTCGGTGTGGTCGGGACTTGCAGGGTAGCCCATGGCCGGGCGGATGCCCTGGTACTTTTCGGCGATGAGGGCGTCGTTATCGAGATTTTCATCGGCGGCATAACCCCAGAGTTCCTTTCGGACTTTCGCGTGCAGCCATTCGGCCAGTGATTCGGCGAGGCGGTCGGCCAGTGCCTTGAGCATGAGCGCACTGTAGTCATCGTGGTCCTTCTCGAACTCCGCGATCTTGTCGTCGATGCCGATGCCGGCCGTGCAGGCGAAGCCACCGATATAGTCGGCACCTGCCGGTGCGACGTAGTCCGAGAGGCACTCATTATAGTGGCCTGACGGCTGCTTGCCCTGCTTGCGCAGGAAGTGCAGGGTGTTCAGGATCTCGCTGCGGCTGTCATCCGTGTAGAGATGCACGTCGTCGCCGTCGCTGTTGGCCGGGAAGAGGCCGACCACGGCTTTTGCCTTGAGCCAGCCTTCAGAGAGGATCTTCTCCAGCATCGTCCGTGCATCGTCATAGAGCTTGCGTGCTTCCTCGCCTTTTTCGGCGTCATCGAGAATCTTCGGGAAGCGGCCCTTGAGTTGCCAGGCATGGAAGAAAAAGGTCCAGTCGATGGTGTCGACGAGTTCGGCAATGGGTACATCCAGTACGGTGACACCCGGACTTGCTGGCGATGTCGCTGTGTAAGTCGACCAGTCGATCGGCGTCGGGTTGGCGCGCGCATCGCTGATCGGGATCAGGTTGCGGGTCTCGTCCTTCCCGGCGCGGCGCTGACGCACAGCCTCGTACTCTTCGCGAATCCCGGCGAGGAAAGCCGGTTTCTGCTCCCGGGAGAGTAGCGTCGAGGCGACGCCGACAGCGCGCGAGGCGTCAGCGACATAGATGGCACCATGCTCGTACTGGGGCTCGATCTTGACGGCCGTGTGTGCCCTGGATGTTGTCGCGCCGCCGATCATCAGCGGGATCGAGAAGCCCTGGCGTTTCATCTCTTTGGCGACATGCACCATTTCGTCGAGCGACGGCGTGATCAGCCCCGAGAGGCCGATGATGTCGACGTTCTCTGTGCGTGCCGTCTCGAGAATCTTTTCGGCCGGTACCATGACGCCGAGGTCGACGACTTCGTAGTTGTTGCACTGGAGCACGACGCCGACGATGTTCTTGCCGATGTCATGCACGTCACCCTTGACTGTCGCCATGAGGATCTTGCCCTTGGTATCGATATCGCAGCCGGCTTTCTCTGCTTCGAGATGGGGTTCGAGCCAGGCAACGGACTTTTTCATGACACGTGCCGACTTGACGACCTGCGGCAGGAACATCTTGCCGTCACCAAAGAGATCGCCGACGACATTCATGCCGTCCATGAGCGGTCCCTCGATCACGAGGATCGGACGGCCGAGCTTCTCGAGTGCTTCCGCTGTATCTTCCTCGATATGTTCTGTGATGCCCTTGACGAGCGAGTGCTCGAGACGCTTCTCGACCGGCCATTCACGCCATTCCGGGCTTTCCTGCTTAGCGCCGCCGGTCCCATCACCCATGTAATTGGGTGCAATCTCGACGAGCCGGTCACCGGCATCAGGCCGGCGATTGAGTACCACGTCCTCGACAGCTTCGCGCAGCTCATCCGGCAATTCGTCATAGACGGCAAGCTGGCCGGCATTGACGATCCCCATGTCCATGCCGGCATGGATGGCGTGGTAGAGAAAGACGGCGTGGATCGCTTCTCGAACCGGGTTGTTACCGCGGAAGGAGAAGGAGACATTCGAGACGCCGCCCGAGACCATGGCATGGGGCAGGGTCTGCTTGATGGCACGGGTCGCCTCGATGAAGTCGACACCGTAGTTGTCGTGCTCCTCGATACCGGTGGCGATGGCGAAGATGTTCGGGTCGAAGATGATGTCCTCGGGCGGAAACCCTACATCTTCGGTCAGAATCCTGTAGGCTCGCGTGCAAATCTCGACCTTGCGCGCTTGCGAGTCTGCCTGACCCTCTTCATCGAAGGCCATGACAATGATTGCCGCACCGTAGCGGCGGCAGAGGCGCGCGTGCTCGATAAATTTTTCCTCGCCCTCTTTCAGGGAGATGGAGTTGACGATGGCCTTGCCCTGCACGCACTGCAGTCCGGCCTCGATAATCTCCCACTTGGAAGAGTCGATCATGAAGGGGACACGGGCGATGTCCGGCTCTGCTGCGCAGAGGTTGAGGAAGCGCACCATGGCAGCCTTGCCATCGAGCATGCCCTCGTCCATGTTGATATCGACAATCTGCGCCCCGTTCTCGACCTGGGTCTGGCAGACGTCGAGCGCCTCTTCGTATTGCTCGTTGAGGATCAGGCGCTTGAATATTGCGGAACCCGTAACGTTGGCCCGTTCGCCGACATTGACGAAGAGAAAGTCCTCGCCGATGTTGAGCGGCTCGAGTCCTGACAGCCGGCACTCGACCGGGATTCCGGGCAACATGCGCGGGGACTTGCCTTCGACCGCTTCGGCGATCGCCCTGATATGCTCCGGCGTCGAGCCGCAACAGCCACCGACGATGTTGACGAAACCGGACTCGGCCCACTCCGAAACCTGCTCCGCCATGGCATCCGCATCCAGGTCATACTCGCCGAATTCGTTTGGCAGGCCGGCGTTGGGATAGGCAGAAACCCAGGTTTCGCTGATGCGGGACATCTCTTCGACATACTGGCGCAGCTTGTCAGGTCCCAGTGCGCAATTGAGGCCGAAAGAGAGTGCATTGGCGTGGCGCAAGCTGTTGTAAAACGCCTCGGTCGTCTGGCCGGAGAGTGTGCGGCCGGATTCGTCCGTGATGGTGCCGGAGATCATGACGGGTAATTCAATCCCGTCCTGCTCGAAGACCTCCTGGCAGGCAAAGATAGCTGCCTTGGCGTTGAGGGTGTCGAAGATGGTTTCGATCAGCAGCAGGTCGACACCACCCTCGATCAGGCCGCGGACCGATTCCATGTAGACATCGACAAGCTCGACGAAACTGACATTGCGGTAGCCCGGGTCATTGACATCCGGCGAGATCGAGAGGGTCCTGCTCGTTGGCCCGAGGCCGCCGGCGACGAAGCGCGGCTTCTCCGGGGTGCTGAACTTGTCAGCGGCCGCACGTGCGAGTTTCGCGGCCTCGATGTTGATCTCCCGGGCCAGATCTTCCATCTCGTAGTCGGCTTGGGACGTACGCGTGGCATTGAAACTGTTGGTCTCGATGATGTCCGCGCCGACCTCGAGGTAGGCCTCGTGGATACCGCGGATTATCTCCGGTTGCGTCAGGACGAGCAGATCGTTGTTGCCCTTGACGTCCCTGTGCCAGTCGGCGAAACGCTCGCCGCGGTAATCGGCCTCCTCGAGCTTGTGCTTCTGGATCATGGTGCCCATGGCACCGTCGAGGATCAGGATGCGTTCTTGCAGGAGCTGT
>JASFPB010000149.1:0-6218 GCA_050116235.1 Chromatiales bacterium
TCGCTGGTAGCAAGTCGCCTGCAGATCCGAGCGCCCCATCACGAAAACATCCGTCTTGCCTGCCGCCCCGATACCAACCTGGTCGATCGTGAAATCAAGGAATGCCAGCCTGTGGTAGATGGCCGCCATGAGGCCGTCAATTGACTCGGAAGGGGTCGCATGACCGATCGCCACGTTCTCCTTGACCTGCTTGTGCGGATATCCTGCTGTTTCGACGCGCTCCTGCGGCGTTCTGCCGGTATAACCTTCGCGCGCCGGAGACTCATCATGCGCCGAGGACATGCGGCTGACATCACCCTTCAGGTGACGTTCGAGATAATCCGCGTGATTCTGCGCCGAACGGGCAAGACCGCTGTCGTTCATGAGCGGTGTCATGCCCGCCTGCTCGCGAAGGCTGTTGAGATAGTCGAGGGCATCGACGCCAGACGCAACCGGACCGGCCCACAGCAAGATGCCCCAGGCCAGGGCAGTCAGTTTTATTGCGAGGATGTGGCGGTCATGGCTCAATCTCATCATGTTACCGAGCATACCCCATATCTCCATCGATCAACCATCCGGCAGTCTGATAATCCGGACAAAAAAAACCGGGGTTTGAAGCCCCGGTTTTTTTGTTGCGGGCACATCCTGCGCCCATGTTGCGGGATCAGCTCTTGACGAACTCGGGATAGGCTTCGACGCCACATTCTCCGATATCCACGCCTTCGTACTCCTCCTCTTCGCTGACACGGATGCCCATGATGGCCTTGATGATGAGCCAGACGATGAAGCTCGTGACAAAGACCCAGACGAAGATTGCAACGAGACCGGTCAGCTGGGCGCCGATGGTTGCATCACCATTCGACAGCACAACCGCGATGAGGCCCCACATGCCCACGACACCGTGAACAGAGATGGCACCAACCGGGTCATCAATCTTCAGCTTGTCGAGACCGACGATGGAGAAGACCACGATAACGCCACCGATGGCACCGATGATTGTCGCAAGCCAGGGTACCGGCGCAAGCGGCTCGGCCGTGATGGCAACAAGACCGGCGAGGGCGCCGTTGAGCGCCATGGTGAGATCCGCCTTGCCGAACAGCAGACGCGCTGTGATCAGGGCTGCAATAACACCACCGGCAGCAGCCATGTTGGTGTTGACGAAAACAGCTGCGACAGCGTTGGCCTCACCGACATTGGAGACGATCAGCTCGGATCCACCGTTGAATCCGAACCAGCCGAGCCAGAGGATAAAGGTACCCAGGGTCGCCAGCGGCAGGTTTGCACCGGGGATCGCGTTGATCTGGCCGTTCGGGCCGTACTTTCCCTTGCGCGCGCCGAGCAGCAGCACACCGGCCAGCGCAGCAGTCGCACCAGCGAGGTGAACGATGCCGGATCCGGCGAAATCGCTGAAGCCTGCGGCGTCAAGCCAGCCACCGCCCCACTTCCAGTAACCCTGGATCGGGTAGATGAAACCTGTCATGACGACAGCGAACAGCAGGAAGGACCAGAGCTTCATGCGCTCTGCAACTGCACCGGAGACGATTGACATGGCAGTTGCAACGAACACGACCTGGAAAAAGAAGTCGGACATGCCGGAGTAGTAGGTTCCGTCATACCAGCCTTCGGGATCCTGGGCGAGGACTTCGGCCGGATCGTTGTCGCCACCGAACATGAAGGAGAAATCCAGCGCCGGGAACCAGCCGTTGCCATCAGCGGGATACATGATGTTGTAGCCCATGATCATGTACATGATACAGGCGATGGCGAACAGCGCGACGTTCTTGGTGAGGATCTCGGCGGTGTTCTTTGAGCGGACAAGGCCCGCCTCGAGCATGGCGAAGCCTGCCGCCATCCACATAACCAGCGCACCCGATACCAGGAAGTAGAAGGTATCCAGCGCGTAGCGAAGATTCAAAATATCTTCCATTTTACTAACCTCGTAAGCTTAAAGTGCGTCTTTGCCGGTTTCACCGGTACGTATACGGACGACATGCTCGATCGACGAAACGAAGATCTTGCCGTCCCCGATCTTGCCGGTCTGGGCGGCCTTGCTGATTACCTCGATCACCTGGTCGAGCAGTTCAGCAGGAACCGCCGCCTCGACTTTCACCTTGGGGAGGAAATCGACGACATATTCGGCGCCACGGTAGAGTTCCGTGTGCCCTTTCTGGCGGCCGAAGCCCTTGACTTCAGTCACCGTAATTCCCGAGAGGCCCAGATCACCGAGCGCCTCTCGAACATCATCGAGCTTAAAGGGCTTGATGATGGCGGTTACCATTTTCATATGTAGTACTCCACTAAATTGTTCAGAATCTGGTGTTCGGTATCCCTGCACTGCAGGGATACCGTGTCAGGCAGCAGGATCAGAAGGTTTTGGTCCAGGAGACTGCGAGGGAGGTATCGTCCGTGTAGTCTTCGTTCGCAAGGGTCAGCGTAAAATCGCCAAAGTCGCCGGCGCTCTTGGTGATGTCCATCTGCAGTTGGGTGTAGTCGACATCGTTGTTGACATCGAAATCGTAGTAACCGGCCGTGAAACCGACACTCCATCCGCTCATCATCGATGAGAGAGGCTCAAGGTCGAAAGTGGCACTTGCGTAGTAGTAGATGTCACCCTGGACGAATTGACTGCCATCAGGCGCATCACCATCAACTGTGTAGGCGACACCACCGGAAAGCCACTTCCAGCTGAGGTTTCCGTAGATTTCCGAGAAGTCAGCATCATCCAGTTGCATGTAGCCGTAGTAGATATAGCCAACGTCATATCCAAAATCTGCAACCTCACCAGCAAATCCAAAATAACCATCAACCTCTGCGGCATTACTTCCATTTGCATCTGTTACGTTGCCCAGGCTGGATGTCCACATACCGGCATAAAAGCCATGGGTACTTCCATTGCCTTCGACAAAGTTATGGGAGTAGTCGATTCCGCCGGAAACAGCTGCTTCATGGCCCGACTGCGTCACACCACGCCACAGGTAGTCACTGGTGACGCCGATGTTGGCGCTGAATTCCGCGTTTGCAGCCGGCGCAGCCATCGCTGCAGCACATGCCATCGAGATCAGAGTTTTTTTCATCATGTCAGTTCTCCCCTAAAGAGATAATGTCGTTTGGTAAAAACAGAAAAATCTTCTGTGCCTCACAGAAAAGCAGGAAGCGTGCCAAAAGCAGAAAACGGCCAAAATTCGGTAATTACCCTTAGAGATAAATCTTCGACAGGCCCGGCACGCACCAGGAAATGGCAAAAAACACACCCCCCGCACCAAAACAAGACACCGCCCATGACATCGATATGACCGAAGTCTTTTTTGGTGCGAAGATGCCGATGATCCCGAGGCGACTTCGTGGTGGCCGACCACTAGCTGCTCTATGACTCGAAAAAAAGCGCCCGGTCTTGATGTTCTTGCGTCACTCTGGTATAAATTCGCCTCTTTCGCCGGCCCCGCCCCTGTGTAGACACCATGCGGGACCATGAAAACCGAATCGAAACCGAGGCTAGAACCATGTCCAAAGTTTGCCAGGTAACAGGTAAGCGACCGATGTCAGGCAACAATGTGTCCCATGCACACAACAAGACCCGTCGCCGTTTCCTGCCCAATCTGCATAACCACCGTTTCTGGGTTGCCAGCGAAAACCGCTGGGTAAGGCTGCGCGTCTCCACCAAGGGCATGCGCATCATCGACAAGAAAGGCATCGACGCTGTCCTGGCCGACATCCGCTCTCGTGGCGACAAAGTCTGAGGTAAACCGACATGGCAAAGGCAATCCGTGAAAAAATCCGCCTGGTCTCGAGCGCCGGTACCGGTCATTTCTACACCACGACCAAGAACAAGCGTAACCAGACTGGCAAGATGGAGATCAGGAAATTCGATCCTGTCGTCCGCCAGCACGTCCTCTACAAGGAAGCCAAGATCAAGTAACCGGCCGCATACGCCTCCCGGTTGAAAACCCGCCTTCACCGGCGGGTTTTTTGTTGCCCATGGTTATATTTGGAAACCACGGGCAGGCCACTCAAGGCTGATAAATCAGGAAGAGAACAGTCACAAGTACAGCCAAGGGGTCAGCTCTGCCGGGCAAGATAGGCGCGCCAGCCGCCCAGTTCGGTGATTCTGGTCGCTTCAGCCACGGCATAGGATTCACAGGTAAAACCCTGCACCCACTCACCTGACGCTGTTTCCAGCGTTCCAATCCCCAGGGGCGCAGGTATGCCCGCAACAAAGGATCCGAAGCGATCAAGCGGAATGGCCCAGATTTCGATCTCGATGGCAGCTCCCCCGGCCGTTCGCACCAGGCCGGGCCGAAACGGTGGGCCGCCGGGCAACGCGTAAAAATCGTAATGCGCACTGGTCGTTGTTTTCTCAAGCAGATAAGCACCACGATCGGTGAGCTGGTGATTCAACGGCAAGTCAGACATATGCGCACCGCAGACCGCCACACGGGTCCAGCCCGGGAGCAATTGCCTGGCAGGAACAGGCTCTGGCAACGGTAAAGCGGTAGCACCCATTGTGTCCGTCATTGCGCGATGTAACCGATCACCGACATTTATCAAAGCACGATCGGCAAAGGCAGGAGCAAACAGGGTCACGCCAAATGGCAGAGCATCAGACTGAAAGCCCGCCGGTACAGCCAGGGCGCTGAAGTCGAGCAGGTTCATGAAGTTGGTGTAATAGCCCAGGTTGGAATTCAGCTGTACCGGCTTGGCCTCAACCTCCTCGATGGTATAGCAACATGCTGCTGTTGGCGTCAGGATAAAATCCACCTCGTCCCAAACCGGGTCTGTCTTTCGTTTGAGTGCTGCCAGCCGGTACTGGGAACGGAAGGCATCGGCGGCTGAAGGATGGGCACCACCGGCAATGATTTCTCTTGTCACGGGAAACACCGAATCGCCCTTCTCCTCGATAAATGACTCAATAGCAACATAACGTTCACTGACCCAGGGCCCCTCGTAGAGCAACCGGGCAGATTCCAGGAAGGGTTCGAAATCGATTTCGTGGCGGGTACCACCCAGGTCCTCCAGTTTCTCGGCGGACTGATAGAAGAGCTGCCTGCCCTCTTCGTTACCGAAGAACTCGAGCTGGTCATCACGGGGCACACCAAAACGAAAACTGCCAGCGTCAAAACCCGGCTCACTGCCCGGTGCAGGTCGCGAATATTCATCACCAGCATCGAACCGGCCTGCCACATCCAGCACCCTGCGTGCATCATCTACGGTCAGGGCAAAGACAGACACACAGTCGAGTGAACGACAGGCCGGAACGACACCACTGGTACTCAGCCATCCCCTTGTGGGCTTGAGGCCGACCAGATTATTAAAAGCCGCAGGCACTCGCCCCGAACCGGCCGTGTCGGTACCCAGGGAAAAACTGACCTGCCCCATAGCCAGCGACACTGCCGAACCGGAACTCGAACCACCAGAGATGTAATCGGGATTAAAGCTGTTATGCCCCGCCCCGTAAGGCGAACGGGCGCCTACCAGGCCCGTTGCAAACTGGTCCAGGTTGGTCTTGCCGACCGGAATGGCACCTGCATCGATCAGGCACTGTATGACAAAGGATGATTTTTCCGGAGTATAGGCGTACTCGGGGCATGCCGCGGTGGTTGGCACACCGGCCAGGTCGATATTGTCCTTGATCGCAAAAGGAATGCCGTAAAGGGGTTTGGCCTCGAGATCGACAGGCCCCAGTGCATCCAGGTAGTCCTGTATCTGCTCATCGGAGAGTATGTTAATCCAGGCATTGTGATTGGGCTGACGCCTGATACGCGCAGCTACTATCTCCATAACATCTTGTGGGGTGTAATGGCCTTCCGCATAACCATTAAGCAGACTGGCAATATCCAGGCTGATTTTATCTATCTGCATCACTGTTTCCTCATGCTTCGTCCAGCCGCAGTATGACCAGGGCCTGACCGGCATGAACCGAAGCGCCCTGCGAACAGAGAATCTCCTCGACCACACCTTTCTCGTCCGATTCGATGGTGATTTCCATCTTCATCGCCTCTACCACAATGAGTTCGTCTCCGGGATCGATCCGGTCGCCTCTCTTGACCGAGATCTTCCAGACACTGCTGGTCACAGGAGAGGCCACGGCAATACAACCCGCCGGTATATCGAAGGGTGCATCACTGCCCGATGCCTCATCAGGCAGCTGCTGTTCAAAATTGGCTTGGCCCGTCTCTTCCCAGCGTTGACGTTCGGCATCGAAGGCCGCCTGCTGTTTCTGCTTGAAGGCCTGTATCTCGACC
>JASFPB010000150.1:0-6213 GCA_050116235.1 Chromatiales bacterium
ATGGAATCAGCCACTACTTCGGCTGGAACGAGACGCTGTTTGTCATCGGTCAGAACTTCGAAATTGACCTGACGATTATCATCGGTGTCATCGCCAGCATGATGGCATTCGTGCTCTTTGTCTGCACAGCGATGATCTATGGCTGCGTCAAGTTCATCGAGGAGTGGCATCACTGGCTGACTGTCGCCAACTTTACCCTGCTCGGAATCGCCTCCGGCTTCCTGCTGGCGGCAGCTTTTTCCGCATACCAGGGAGTCGAACTCGTCGCATTCTATGGAACATGGGCCGTGATTTTCATGCTGCTGGCACTGGTTACGCGTCTAGCCTCGCTCTATCGCAATACGAGGCTGAAGCACAAGTCGACCCCGCAGACAGCAATCGGTGTACGCCACACGACCGTGATACAGAAAGCCCAGGGCTTCATGGGAGGCTCCTTCAATACCCGCGAATTTTTTCATGGCAAGAGCCCGTCGACCCTGAAATTCGTGAAGATCGCCTTCCTGCTACTTGTCTTCATCCTGCCGGTGGCACTGCTCGCGATCGCCTGGAGCATCAATTCGCCAGTACTGCCGATTGCCGCATTCGTGCTTCAGTATGTCGGGCTGATCATGGAACGCTGGTATTTTTTCGCAGAGGCCAAGCACCCGCAGAATCTCTATTACCAGTCGATGGCCTGACCGATCGAGAGGGCATCAACGGCTCCGCGCTGAGCATGCACTGTGCTTACCAGGAATGGCTGGCGATAAAAAACAAACCCCGCAGATGCGGGGTTTGCTATTTCGTCACCGGTAAAGGGTGATCACTTTGGCTGGGCATCCTTGTTGCCGTCGTCCTTGTTACCCTTGGTGCCGATACTCACCGGTTTCTTTTTCGGCGCACCTTGAGGACGACCGCCGGGGTTGCGCAGGTCGCGCCCGTCGAAGCTGAAGTTCTCTAGCTGTTCGCGCGCTTCGCCCGGCATATCGGTTGCCGCGTTTTCGAATTCGTCACCGACATCGACGGGGTTCGGCACGCTGATTGTCGGTGCGTACCAGCCACCTGGCATTTTGCCCATGTTGCCTGGCGCATTCAGCAGGTCATCCCACATGTCGCCGAGACCATCCTTGTAGTCATCCCTGTCGATCCATTCACTCGGGCCTTTTCTGCCGAATATAGGCCGCCGGTCGCTGAACCAGCTTTCGGGACGCCATGACTGGTTCCTGCTACCCCAGGGTGCGTTATCAAAAGGATTGCGGCTGCCACCCCAGGTGGGGCCGCTTCGCCTCTGGTAGGGGGTATTCCCGTAGCGTGGCGGAGGCATGGCACCCGGAGGAGCGCCTGCCGGCCTCTGCTGGGCTATGGAGCCCGGGGCTGCTGGTGCGGAAGGTGCTGAAGGGCGCATGGGCATCTGGCCCGGTGCTCCGGGACCCATCGGGCCTGAAGGACCCATTGGCATCTGGCCCGGTGCTCCGGGGCCCATCGGGCCGGCGGAACCCATCGGCATCTGGCCCGGTGCTCCGGGACCCATCGGACCTGAAGGACCCATTGGCACAGGACCAGGGCCAGTAGGCCCGTAAGGCATGCGCCCCATGGGCGGCGCGCCATAGGGACCGGGGCTACCGGCCATCGGTCCCTGCATCATGGGTGCAGGGGGTTGCTGGCCTGCAGGCGGCATGGGCATTGGCGGTGCTGAGGGATACTGGGATGCGGGGTCAGCGCCGATTGGCCTGTATTTGTAGCTCTCTTCGGCGGTTGCGTTCGCCGCTGTGCCGAGTAGTGCCGCGGCAATGGCAGTGAGCACAAAACGCCTCTTCGTCAATTCTGTCATTCTAACTCCGGTCATGTTCGGGGGATGGGGGCATGTGTGCCCCTGTTTCGAGTTAAGCGCTCTACAGGATAATCAGGATTAATGAGGCTGTCTATTGGTGAATACGGCCCTAGTGCGCTCGTAGCCGAAGGCAATGAGCTCCTCGGCATGGTGGAATTCATAAAATGTTGCGATGTTTTGCGGGATCCTGATGAGGATGTCGGGGCTGTTGGCAGCCAGCTGGAAACGCGTGATCATCGACTGCATAACCTCGATCGAGCCGGTCAGGATTTCCATCGTGTCCATCGCTTTCTCTTCCTGGCTCGCGATTTTCGGCAAAAGGTTCATGCTGTCGAGAAAATCCATGATCTGCTGTCGATAGCTGCTGCCTTCTTTTGGCTTGTTGCGATGGCTGTGCTCGATATTTTTCTCCTCGGACGCGCTCGCATCGACCGCGATCGCGATATCGGTGTCGTCCCTGATGGTCGGGGCGATCGGGACAGGGTTCACGAGTCCTCCATCGACGAGCAGACGGTTTTCATGCCTGACCGGTGTGAAGAGCGTCGGAATCGCGATCGAGGCACGGATCGCATCGAAGAGCGATCCGGATTTCAGCCACACTTCCCGCTGGCGCTTGAGATCTGCAGCAACAGCTGTGTAGGAGATCGGGAGATCTTCTATCTGGTGGTCGCCGATGAGGTCGCGAAGTGCCTGAATGACTTTGTCTCCGCGCAGAAATCCGCCGTCTGAGAAACTGATATCCAGCAGGCGCAGGATGTCGATTTTCTCGAGTGCAGAAACCCACTCGGCATAGACCTCGAGCTTGCCGGTTGCATAAATGCCGCCGATCAGGGCGCCCATCGAGGAGCCCGAGATGGAGTCGATGTGATATCCCTCTTCCTCGAGATAGCGAATGACGCCGATGTGTGCGAGTCCGCGTGCGCCGCCACTTCCCAGAACGAGGGAAACGCGTTTGCCAGTCATGTGCAATACCTGTACATCCAGACAGGCATCATAGCACTACCGCAGTGAGCGGACGTCAGATGGCGGGAGTGATCTGGATAGTCTTCAGGGCATCGGGTCGCCAGCGGCCACTGAGTTTCCAGTCTGTATCCGGCGGAGTGATGGCAACATGCCAGTTGACTTCGGTCCCGACCAGGGGGTCCTTGCTCGTGAAGAGTGCATCGCCGACATTCGCCAGCGGTAACTCGAGGTCCTTGCTGGCATCTCCGGGATGGATCAGTGTCAGCATCAGGAAAGGGAGGGCAGACACATTCTCGGGGAGTTGTGCCTGTATCAGGCCGGCCTGGTCGAGCGAGAGAACTGCTGAAAGTTGCATCGCGGCAGCTTTCTTTTTCAACTGCTTGTCCTCGTTGATTGCCAGGCCTTCCTTGTAATAGTCGTCGACCACGAGACCATCGTCTGTCTTGACGGCGATGGTGATCGTGATCATGGCGGCAACAATCGTCAGGGCCGGGATCGAGATGATAAACCAGGGCCAGAACTGCTTGTACCAGGGACGCGTGTCTTCGCGTTGTGTATGCATTGTCTATAGCACCGGGCCGAGGAACCGGCCGTTTTCTTCTACCTTAGCGTCGGGATTCTCTCGTGACTCGACATGAAATTCAATCTCGCTGCTGCGGGACTTGAGATTGACCGGGTCGGCATGTATTCGAACGAGTACATCCTTGACGGCACCGGTTTCGACCCTGATGGCCTCGGTTTCGCCGAGCAGTTTCATCCCCTCGATGCCGGAGACACGCACATCGAATGTCCGGGGTTGCGAGTCCATATTGATGACCTTGAGCGTGTAGACGTTCTCGACAAGGCCCTCATTCGTGGTATTGAAGAGTGCATTGCGGTCACGAATGATATTGACCTCGAGTGGCACGCGCGTCGCGATGCCGTAAATCAGTCCGGCGGTCAGCAGGATCAACAGCAGCGAATAGAAGACCACGCGGGGGCGCATCAGCCTGACATGCTTGCCGCTGAGTGCGTTTTCCGTTGTGTACTTGACGAGTCCCTTCTCGTAGCCCATTTTATCCATGACATCGTCGCAAACATCGATGCAGGCGGCGCAGCCGATGCACTGGTACTGAAGTCCTTCACGAATATCGATGCCTGTCGGGCAGACCTGCACGCAAAGACCGCAATCGATGCAATCCCCCTTGTCTTCAGGACGCGTTCCGCGCCTGCGGGAGCCGCGTGGTTCGCCGCGCTTCTCGTCATAGGAGATGATCAGCGTGTTCTTGTCGAACATCGCGCTCTGGAAGCGTGCGTAGGGGCACATGTAGATACAGACCTGCTCCCGCATCCAGCCGGCGTTACCGTAGGTGGCAAAGCCATAGAAAAGGATCCAGAAGGTCTCCCAGGGGCCGAGGGTGAAGGCAAGCATCGAATCCCAGAGTTCCTTGATCGGTGTGAAGTAGCCGACGAAGGTAAAGCCTGTCCAGAGCGAAAAGAGCAGCCAGACAGTATGCTTGGATGCCTTGATGCCGAACTTCCTGGCACTCATCGGCGCCTTGTCGAGCTTGATCTGCTGCTGGCGAGAGCCCTCGATTTTGCGTTCGAACCAGAGAAAAATTTCAGTCCAGACGGTCTGCGGGCAGGCGTAACCGCACCAGAGCCGCCCTGCGAGTGCCGTGAAGAAGAAGAGCGCCAGTGCCGAGATAATCAGCAGCAGCGTGAGAAAAAAGAAATCCTGCGGCCAGAAGGTCCAGCCGAAAATATAGAACTTGCGCGCGGGCAGGTCGAAGAGAACAGCCTGGTGGCCATCCCACTGGATCCAGCAGAGACCATAGAAAAGGCCGAGCAGGGCGAGCATGGCCAGGTTGCGCAGGAGTGCGAAAATGCCATGCACCTCGCGCGGGTAGATCTTCTGGCGCTTTTTGTAGAGTTCTTGCTCGACCGGTGCCTCGTTTGCGGAGGCTGGTTGATTGTCAGTGCTCATCGCTCGTCTCTTCTCGCCTTGATAATTTGAGCCTTGCCCGTTCAGTCGGCGTGATCCGTTCTGATACGTGGCGGACAGGGTTTCCTGAAGTAGCAGGTGAGGGCACAACCCAGGGCGCCCATGAACCAGAAAAAGAAAAAGCCGATCGTGTAACCGCCCGTGCGAGTCAGCTCGGGCAGACCGGCCAGCATGCCGAGTTCCTGTGGGTCGAAAACGACGAAGAAAAGCACTGTAGCCAGTGATGCAACCAGGAACGACGGCCACAATACAGAGACGATCCTCTGCACAATGGGGAGATTATGTTCTGTTTGTGCTTGGGTGTCATTTGACATAACGCAATGCCTCCGGGCAAAAAAAAGGGCGAACCACGCCTGTGGTTCGCCCCTCGATTGATAGCACTTATTTTGCAGAAAGGCTATAGATGTAAGCCGCGATGATATGCGACTTGTCTTCGCCCAGGAACTCCTTTTGTGAGGGCATCTGGCCGTTGCGGCCTTCCAGGATCGTCTGCTTGATGACACCTTCACTGGCGCCATAGAGCCAGATGTTGTCCGTCAGGTTTGGCGCGCCGAGCATGGTGTTACCGGTGCCTTCAACGCCGTGGCAGCCAATGCAGCCCAGCGAAGCGTAGTCGGCTTTGCCAGCCTCGGCCTTGCCGGCATCGACACTGATGCCGCTCAGGCTCCTGACATAGGCAACAAGGTTGTCGAGCTTCTCGCCCTCGATGCGACCGGCATGTGGCGGCATGACCGCATTGCGGCCCTGGACGATACTCTCCTTGATACGGGCCGGCTCGCCACCCCACAGCCAGTCACCGTCCGTCAGGTTCGGATAACCGACTGCGCCCGTGGCGCTCGAACCATGGCACTGCGAGCAGTACGAGAGATACATGCGCTTGCCCATCTCGAGGGCCTCTGCATGTTCACCACCCTTTGCCAGTTCCTCGATGCTGATAGCAGCGTATTTTTCGAAGATCGGGTCGTAGGTCTCTGCAGCAACCTGCATCTCGCCATCGTACTGTCCACCTGAGGTCCAGTTCTTGATGCCGGCAAACGTGCCGAGACCCGGGTAGAGCGCCAGGTAGATTGCGCCGAAGACCAGCGTGATGTAGAAGAGCCACAGCCACCAGCGTGGCAGCGGATTGTTGTACTCCTGCAGGTCTCCGTCCCAGGTATGACCTGTGACGTCGCCAGTCGCGGATTCGTCCTTGCGTTTCTTCATTGTCCACCAGACCAGCCAGACACATGCGAGGATGTTGCCAACGGTCAGAACGATGATCCAACCACTCCAGAATGTACTCATGACTTGTTCTCCTTCTTCATGGTTGCGTTATGCGTCTGATCATCCTCGAAGGGCAGGTGCGCTGCTTCGTCGAAAGACTTCTTGCGGCCCCTGCTGTAGGCCCAGACGATGATCCCGATGAAAGCCAGGAACAGTACGAGAGTGTGCCAGGAACGAAAATCATTGATATCCATCA
>JASFPB010000151.1:0-6213 GCA_050116235.1 Chromatiales bacterium
GTGAGTCGACCTTCTCGAGTGTCAGTGGCATGAATGAAGGCGTTGGTCTAAATGTGATCAAAAGTGGCCTCGCACTCCCTAACCAGCTCTATAACTCGCTAATAAACCTCCAGGAACCATTACGGGCGACACCTCTGTCCGAACCTTTTCCCGGGACGGTGGCTCAATGGGTGTTCCTGGTGTTTTCGTATCAGGCCGGTTGATCAGGAAGGAGTGGGCCGGGAATGCCTGCAAGAAGCAAACTGACTGGTTGATGAAGAAAAAAGGCAGGATTACAACGATTCTCGTGGTCTTGGTGTCGTTCGCTACATGATGATGCCGGCGCGCGAATAAAACATGGTCTATCTTCTAATATCCTCTTGTCTGAAGTGAAAAAGCGGTGGTGTTTTCGTTTCGCCGCATTTATCGTGTTGAGGTCTGCCACCGAGCCGGCGCGCAGCTTTCTTTTTCATTGAATTCACAGGTACGAACTATGTCGAAAAAATCTCTGGCCTTATTGTCATTGCTGCTACTGGTAGCGCCTTTTGGCAGCGCGCTTGCAGACAAGTACGCGGATACGATTGAAATCTTCAGGAACGCAGGAGAGAGTGCGTCCTATTTCGAAAATTCATACGCCTATGCCGTTTTTCCAACGATTGCCAAGGGCGGTTTTGTCGTTGGTGGTGCCGGTGGCAAGGGTCGGGTGTATGTCAGCGGCGTGCACTTCGGTAACTCCGAATTTGGCCAGGTGAGCGTCGGGTTTCAGGCGGGTGGTCAGGCGTACAGCATGATCGTTTTTCTTGAAGACGAGCGCGCATTCAAGGAGTTCACCAGCGGCTCTTTCAAGTTTGGTGCAGGCGCTTCTGTCGTTGCGATCACGGCCGGTGCTTCAGCCGAAACCAGTACGACGGGTACTTCGGCAGGAGCCAGCGGCGGCAAGAATGATGCAAAAACTGTGGGCGGTTACCAGAAAGGCATGGTCACATTTACAGTTGCAAAGGGTGGCTTGATGTACGAGGCCAGCCTCGCAGGTGGCGGATTCACATACGAACCTCTCTGAACCGGGAGTTCTCAGGCGGGTGGCTAATTTCCGGTGATGGATACCGGCCGCGGCATGAGAAGAGCAAAAGCCTGCGCCTGATACTTCCCTCTTACAACGGCGATACGCGAGTTTCACCTGGACTGGCCTGGTAGGTGACTGGAGACGACATGGAATTAGTGGATGGTGTCCTGAAGATCGGTGGCTTCATGTCGGTGACACTGGCGATCCTCGTGTTGTTTATCGGCAAACGCATCAACCAGGTCATTCCGGTGCTCAGGGAGTTCAGTATTCCGGAACCTGTCACTGGTGGTCTGCTTGTCTCACTGCTGCTGACGCTGCTCTATTTTATTGCCGGTACCGGTGTCGAGTTCGAACTGGGCGCCCGCGATATCCTGCTGGTCTACTTCTTCACGACGATCGGAATCAACGCCAGTTTCAGAGATCTTCTCGCGGGCGGAAAGCCGCTCGCGATTCTGTTGATGATCACGATCCTCTACATGTTTCTGCAGAACCTGACCGGCATCGGGGTGGCTTCCCTCTTTGGCCTGGAGAATGCCGTCGGTCTCATCGGGGGGACGGTTTCACTGATCGGCGGTCATGGAACCTCGATTGCCTGGGCACCACGGTTTGCCGAGGATTACGGTATCAACAACGCCATGGAAATTGGTATCGCCTGTGCGACCTTCGGACTCGTGCTGGCCAGTCTCATGGGCGGACCCGTCGCCAGGTTCCTGATTCAGCGACACAAGCTGACACCTGAAAAGGAGGAGCCGCTGGATGTAGGCGCGCCTTCAGATGACGGACGCATCTCCCTTCACTACATGGAACTGCTCGATGCCGTCCTGGCCATCCACGTCTGTATCATTCTTGGCGTCTTGCTCGATCACGGGCTGGGGCTGGCCGGCATACAGCTGCCGCTGTTCGTCAGCTGCCTGTTTGCCGGAATTGTCATGACCAATCTCAGACCGAAGTCCCTGCCACGGATTACGGGAACAGAGTGGCCATCACGTACGCCGGCCATTGCCCTGGTTGCCGATGTTTCCCTGGGAACTTTTCTCGCCATGTCGCTGATGAGCATGCAACTCTGGGAACTGATCGACCTTGCCGGTCCGATTTTCGCCATCCTGGGGGCGCAGGTCATCGTCGCGATAATGGTTATTCTCATTGTCGTCTTCCCGATTATGGGAAGGAATTACGATGCGGCTGTGGTCTCAGCGGGTTTTGGCGGTTTCTCCATGGGGGCGACCCCTACAGCCATGGCGAATATGTCGGCGGTGACCAAGCGCTATGGCGCCTCGCACATGGCTTTCATTATTGTGCCGCTCGTCGGTGCTTTTTTTATCGATATTGCCAACGCTGTAATCATCCAGTTTTTTCTGGGATACATCTAGTGTCGGCCCTGGTGGCCTGATGCTGTTATACAATTTGCATCGCACGGCAAGAAATGGCACTGAAGGATATCCGGGGTAGTCACTCCGCCTTCTGTGGGAATCAGCCCCCAAATAACACGAACAATGAAAAAATCAGGACTCAATCAGATCCGGCTTCGTAACACATCTTCTGCACTTCTCCTGGCAGGCTTGCTGGTTTCAGGTTGCATGAATTCCGATCAACCGGGTACGGAGACTGTGCCACAGTCTGTTCCCGTGACAGCCATCACCGTCGAAGCAAGCGATGTGCCTGTAACGATAGAGTTCGTGGGGAAAACAGCCAGCTCGAGACGCGTGGAGATACGATCCAGGGTGGAGGGGTTTCTCGAATCACGCGAATACAGGGAGGGCACGCTGGTCAGGGAGGGGCAGGTTATGTTTCAAATGGACCGCAAGCCCTTCGAAGCGCAGCTTCAGGCAGCGCGCGCGGAACTTGCCCAGCAGCAGGCCCGGCTGGCGAATGCCGAGTCCAATCTGACACGTATCAGGCCACTGGCAGAGAAGAATGCTGTCGCAAAGAGAGAGCTCGACGATGCCCTCGGAATCTACCGCTCTTCTGCAGCGGCTGTCGAGGCTGCACAGGCGAAAGTCGTGCAGGCAGAACTCAATCTCGGCTACACGACGATAAGCTCGCCAGTCACCGGTATTTCGAGTTTTGCGACCCAGCAGGAGGGGGCTTATGTCGGAATCGGCTCGAGTCTGCTGACCTATGTAGCACAAATTGATCCGATCTGGATCGAGTTTTCGGTATCCGAGAACCAGATCCTGCAGGGGCGGGCAGAAGAGGCGGCTGGAAGAATCCGGATGCCTGTTGGCGAAAATTTTGATGTCGAGGTTGTGCTGGCTGATGGGTCGATATATCCCGAAACAGGACGGATCACTTTCGCGGATGCCTCCATTTCTGAAACTACCGGCACTTTCCTGCTCAGGGCGGAATTACCGAACCCCCTGCGTGGAGACCAGAGAGATGACCAGTTGAGGCCAGGACAATTTGTTCGCGTTCGACTGAAAGGTGCGTTGCGACCGAATGCGATTCTTGTTCCGCAACGCGCGGTTCAGCAGGGTGCCGGGGGCAGCTTTGTCTGGGTCATTGACAAGCAGGGCAAGGCTGAATTCCGCCCGGTGAGTACCGGAAACTGGTTTGGTGATGAGTGGTTCATCGATCAGGGTCTGAAGGACGGGGAGAGGGTCGTAGTTGACGGTGCCCTGAAGCTTCGTGCCGGTGCGCCGGTCACGACAACAGAGCCGGAATCTGATAAGGACACAGGCGAACACGACAAACCGCAGGAAGGCTGAGTCAATGATCTCCTCGGTATTCATCAAACGGCCGATTACCTCAACTGTCGTTTCGATTGTTATTGTGATTGTCGGCCTGGTTTCGATGCTTGGCCTCCCCATCAATCAGTATCCCGCCATCACCCCGGTGCAAGTCAGCGTCAGCGCGAGTTACCCGGGCGCAGATGCCGAGACCGTCGCCAACACAGTTGCCGCGCCCATTGAAAACCAGATCAACGGTGTCGACAACATGCTTTACATGCAGTCGACATCCTCTGCGACCGGCCAGATGACGCTGACAGTCTATTTTGACATCGATACAGATCCGGATACGGCCGAAGTCCAGGTCAACAACCGCGTCAATATAGCCCTGCCGGAATTACCGGATACTGTCCGCAACACGGGAGTCAGAGTCGAAAAGCGTTCATCGAACATCCTCATGCTGGTTGGAATCTCCTCGCCGGGAGGCCGCTATGACGAGCAATATATCGGTAACTACGCCAACCTCTATATTCTCGATGCATTGAAGCGTGTACCCGGTGCGAACCAGGCATCGATCATGGGATTGCCGGATCTTGCCATGCGTCTCTGGTTGCAGCCGGACCGCATGGCCAGCCTCGGGTTGACAGCGAGCGATATTCAGCAGGCGGTCGCAAGCCAGAACAAGCAATTTGGTGCCGGTCAACTGGGCCAGTCGCCGACGCATCAACCTGTCGAAATGACCTTCCCGGTCGTAACGGAGGGAAGGTTTACGGAGCCTGGCGAGTTCGAGGAGGTCATACTGCGTAGTGATCCCGAGGGTGCGGCGATCGTGCGCTTGAGGGACATCGGGCGTGCCGAGGAAGGCCAGAAGAGTTACATGCTGCGTTCGACACTGAACGGTAGTCCGGCCACTTTCATTGCTGTCTACCAGCAGCCGGGATCGAATGCGATCGAGGTTGCCGAGAATGTGATCAAGACCATGGAGGAGCTCAAGCAGAGCTTTCCCGAGGGCATCGATTACAGGGTTTCGTTCGATACGACGAAGGTTATCCAGGCATCGATCGATGAGGTCATCGGAACCCTCATCATCGCCATTATCCTTGTTGTGCTGGTGACCTATCTGTTCCTGCAGAAATTCAATACGACACTCATCCCGACAATCGCGATCTTTGTCTCCGTGATCGGGACTTTCAGCGGAATGGCTGCGCTGGGTTTCTCGATCAATCTTCTGACACTGTTTGGCCTGGTGCTGGCAATCGGTATTGTTTGCGACGATGCCATCGTCGTGGTGGAGAACGTCGAGCGGAATATCGAGGAGAAGGGCCTCTCTCCAAAGGAGGCCACCTTCGAGGCGATGCGTGAAGTCACTGGTCCGGTTATTGCCACGACCCTCGTGCTCATTGCGGTTTTCCTCCCGGTCAGCTTCCTGGAGGGAACAACGGGTGTCCTTTACCAGCAATTTGCCATCACTATCGCCATTTCCGTGTTTATCTCGAGTATCGTGGCACTCACACTGACGCCTGCTTTGTCGGCGATCCTCATCAAACCGGCTGAAGATCGTCCCAATATCCTCTTCCGGGCATTCAATAACGGGCTCGAGAGGCTCACTTCACTCTATGTAGGCGGAGTGCGCCTGACGCTGAAGAACGCAATGATGGGTATTCTGTTGATCGGAGGCATGCTGCTTGCGACTTCTTTTCTCTTTAAGCTGATTCCGGGCAGCTTTGTTCCGTCCGAGGATCAGGGTTATCTGTTTGCTGCTGTGATTCTTCCGGATGGAGCGAGCCTTGACCGGGCGGAGGCGCTGACCCAGCGCGTGGCTGACATTTTTGCGGAACACCCGGCGGTCGAGGATTATTCTGCACTTGCCGGATACAGCCTGATCGACGGCCAGTTCAAGACCAATGCCGGTACTGTCTTTGTGGCACTCAAGGATTTTGATGATCGCGATGAACCTGAACTGAAGGTAGACGCAGTCATTGCTGCGGTGGGCCCCAGGCTTCGGGCCTTGACCGAAGGTGTTGCCATACCGATCAATCCACCAGCAATCCCCGGCCTGGGTACCCAGGGCGGGTTCGAGTTCTGGATACAGAATCGAGGGCAGGGTGGTGCTGCGCAACTTGCCGATGTTGCAAAAGAGATGATCAGCAAGGCCCGCGAGCGTGAAGAACTGACCAGGCTCAACACCACCATCAACGCCGCGTCCCGCCAGCTTCTTGTTGAGGTTGACCGTGCGCGAGCTGAAACACTCGGGGTGCCGATTTCCGACATCTATGCAACGTTGCAGACACTCTTTGGCTCACTCTATGTCAGCCAGTACAACAAGTATGGCCGAGTCTGGCAGGTGATCCTGCAGGCAGAGCCCGAATTCCGTCAGAGTCCCGAGGATATGCAGAACATCTATGTTCGCCAGAAAGGTGGCGAGATGGTCCCGCTTTCCGCTGTTGTCACATCCCGTTATGTCACAGGGCCTGATCTGTTGCCACGCTTTAACGGTTTCATGGC
>JASFPB010000152.1:0-6134 GCA_050116235.1 Chromatiales bacterium
GAAACATCCAGCCGAAAATCCAGGTCCACTTGGTGGACTTGAACAGGCTTTCAAAAAACACCACCTCGCGAAACATGCGCAGCACGACACCGGTCTGCGTGGTCGGAGCTGGTGTTGTAGGAATTTTCAGCGGCGCAGGAGCCTTGACATATTTCACGATGCGGAGTGCCACACCGATGACAAGTACTGCGAGCGCGATATTGAACAGAATGGCAAACGCCAATGACATGTTCCCAAACCCTCATCTATCCGGTTGTCTGCTGATGCACCACAACCAGCCTTCAATCTCTTGGTTGCTGGCGGGGCCTGGCCCCGCCACCATGGTCATGCCGGCATCAGCTGCCGGACACGACCCTTTTTTGCGTGATCAGACGCAGCCGGTCGGCTTCGGCAGACCAGCGTAACGGCAAGCCTGCTTGCCGGGGCCGTAAGGGAACAGGCCGTAGAGGTACTTGCTGTTACCCTTGTCCTTGCCGAGCTTCTTGGCAACCGCCTTGGTCAGTACACGTACTGCGGGAGCAATCTGATACTCTTCGTAGTACTCACGCAGGAAGTTGATGATGTCCCAGTGCTCATCAGTCAGCTCGAGGTCATCTTCTTTCGCCATGACTTCGGCGACACCGGGAACCCACTGAGTGATGTCAGCGAGGTATCCCTCTTCGTCAGTTTCGAGGACATTGCCGTCTACTTCGATACCCATTTTGATTTCTCCTCTTTCAGAAAAGTGTGATCTTTATCACAGCCAGGACTGTGACTTGTCAGTTGATTCAACCAGGTCGACAAAGCCGCTGTAGTCCACAACGGAAGCACCGTCGACCAGCTTGTCTACTCCGATACCCCTGGCAGCCAGGTCCGCGCCGAGCACGGAAACCGTCTTGCCTTCGAGTTCAGCGGCTGCCGCACCGCCCTTGACCGCGGCATAGACACCGTCCTCGATCAGCAGCAGCGTGTCAGCATCTTTCATGTGCCCGACAGCTGCTGTCAGGCTGTTGCGCTCGTAAGGGGACTTGTTGACGATATGTAGCATTGACATGACAAATACCCTCAGAAATTAAACAGGACGTCTTGCTCGGCGAGCACGTCGGCCATCTCCGCACGGCTGACGAGACGGATCGAATCTTTCTCGGCCCAGTCGTCATCCTCGTCTTCCCAGACGAGGTGCTGGAGGTCATCGAGTGTCAGGCCGCGCTCTTCGAGAGACTCCTTCTCGACAAAGATCTTGTTCACCTCGTAATCCCCGAGTGCGGAGTAGGTCGGTGAGAAGTTTTTCATGTCGAGACCTGCGGTGTCCTGGCCCTTGGTGAGCTGGTAGACGCCGTCATCGATGAAAGCAAGGCTGACATCCTGCTCGAATGCAGCACCGATCAGTACGACCTCGAGCGACTCCCATGCGTAAATGGTGCCGTAGGGAGCGCGGCGATTGACATACATAAATTTCTTTACTTCAGACATCGCTACTCTCCTCAGTCGCCGAACACGACCAGGCGGTCGCTCTGGATGCCGCCCTCGATCAACTGACCGAGACCGGAGATACGAAAGCCCGGTGCGATGTTGGTCGCATCCTTGCCGTTGCGCTCGGCCTCGCCGTCGTCAACGATGCCGCGGCGCTGAGCCGCGGCAACGCAGATGACAAGATCGAGGTCGTGCTCGGCAGCCAGCTCACTCCAGCGCTTGACGACATTGCGATCGTCCTGCGGTGGCGTGGTGAGGCGCGTACCGTTATTGACACCGTCGTGGTAGAAGAAGACACGAAAAATCTCGTGCCCCTTCTCCAGGGCTGCCTTGGTGAAATGATAGGCCGAGTCAGACGCCTGGTGCTGATACGGACCCTCATTGACCTGAATTGTCAGCTTCATTGCTTCTTACTCCAGACCGGTGATCAGAAGCGGATGTGCGTCGAGGAGTTCAGGCTCTTGCGAGCACCTCGCCAGTTGTCGATGTGGTACTTGGTGAACGGCAGTTCGACTTCCTCGAAGAAGCGCGGCCAGCCGATACGCTCGATCCACTCGTTGATACGCTCCCAGTCACGCGCGCCTTCCTTGTAGGCCTTCAGGATGCGCTTGACAATGGCAGTCGCTTCCGGCCAGCGTGGCGGGTTGTTCGGGATGCCTGCAGCGACCAGTTTCTGGAAGGTCGGCTTGCCACGTGCGTTGGAGTGGTTACCACCAACCCAGATGGCCAGCTTGGTGTGCTCGGCGTCGTTGATCTGCATCGGCGGGCACGGCGGGAAGCAGGCACCACAGCAGATGCATTTCTTCTCGTCGACTTCCAGCGACGGCTTGCCGTTGACCATTGCAGGACGAATTGCAGCAACCGGGCATCGCGCAACGACAGAAGGACGTTCGCAGACCTTGGAAACCATGTCGTGGTTGATCTTCGGCGGCTTGGTGTGCTGGACATTGATCGCGATATCACCCTGGCCACCGCAGTTGATCTGGCAGCAGGAGGTCGTGATGTGTACACGGTTGGGCATATCGGCCTTGCGGAATTCGCCAATCAGCTCGTCCATCATGGACTTGACCACGCCGGAGGCGTCGGTGCCGGGGATATCGCAGTGCAGCCAGCCCTGGGTGTGAGACAGCGTCGTGACGGAGTTCTGGGTACCGCCGACGATGAAGCCCTCTTCTTCCAGCTTGGCGATCAGCGGCTCGACACGGGACTCTTCGGTAACGAAGAATTCCGGGTTGGAGCGGATCGTGAAGCGAATGAAACCGTCGGAGTAGTTATCCGCGATGTCGCACAGCTTGCGCAGGGTGAACAGGTCGAGGATACGCTGGGTACCGGCCTTGATAGTCCAGATCTTGTCGCCGTTCTTGGCAACGTGCAGCAGGACACCTGTGCGCGGATGCTCGTGGTATGCCCACATGCCGAAATTGCGACGCATCATCGGATGCATGTACTGAAAAGGATCCGGGCAGCCCGTTTCGATGGGATCACGCATTTCTGCCATTTGTTATCTCCAGAATCTTGGAATAAAACATCTTGCCTGGCGGGCGGTAAGGCCCGCCAGTCTCATACTCTCTATACAGCCGGGTCAGCGACTCAGGAAGCTTCGGCCTGGCGGTCGAACCACTTCACCGCTTCGTCGTCCCATCCGTCCATGCGAACGTAGGAGCTCTGGCGCGGCTCGTTGACCATGTTCGGATCGACATCGACGCCGACCCCTTCGAGGAAGTTGACCAGACCGATACGCTCGATCATCTCGCCGCAGCGCTCGTGTTCGAGTGCATTCTCGGCCCAGAAGTCGATGATCTCTTCAGCGAGCTCGACCATGGATTCCCAGTCTTCCTCGGTTTCGAGTTTCTTGAAAGGAACGACAACGGTGCCCATGAGGTCGCCGATCTTCAGCGTGCGCTTGCCGCCGATGAGGATGGTGACACCCTTGTCATCGCCAGGATGCAGCGCCTTCGGCATGACATTCAGGCAGTGCATGCAACGGACGCAGTCCTTGTTGTTGACGTCGAGTGTGTCGTCGTCCTTGAGGGACAGTGCGTTAGTCGGGCAGCGCGTGACGACATTGTCGATGATGTACTCGCGGCCCTTGGTTGCAACGTAGTTCTTGACCTCTTCCTGGTTGACCTGCATGTCATCACGCCAGGTGCCGATCACGGCAAAGTCTGCGCGTTCTACGGCGTTTTGGCAGTCGTTCGGGCAGCCGGAAACCTTGAACTTGAACTTGTAAGGCAGTGCCGGACGGTGTACGTCGTCAGTGAAGTTGTTGACGAGCAGGCGGTGTGCTTTCTGTTCGTTGGTGCAGGACATTTCGCAACGCGCTGCGCCGACACAGGACATCGCGGTACGCACACAGGGGCCGGCGCCACCGAGATCCCAGCCGTAGTCGTTGATCTCGTCAAAGAAGTGCTGGGTGTTCTGGGTGTCGGTACCGATGAACATGATGTTGCCGGTCTGGCCGTGGAAAGTCACCAGTCCAGATCCGTACTTCTCCCAGCTGTCAGCAAGCTGGCGCAGCATGTCGGTGCTGTAGTGGTTGCCTGCCGGCGGCTGAACGCGCAGCGTGTGGAATTCTCTCGACTCGGGGAAGGCGTCGCCTACCTCGGAAAAACGCGGGATGATACCGCCACCATACTGATAGACGGAGACTGTTCCGCCCTTCCAGTAGCCCTTGCGGGTCTCGTAGGAGTGTTCCAGCTGACCCAGCAGGTCGCCGGTGACTCTATTGATACGCTCATCCGGGTGCTCGTCACGCAGACGCTTGATACCGGAGATAAAGCTCGGCCATGGACCGCTTTCCAGCTGGTCCAGCATCGGAGTATGGTGTTTCGTTGCCATGTGGTTGGTTCTCCTTGACTGAAGACGCTATAGTTTTGAATCAATCGACGACCTGCAGCGGCAAGACGCCCGAATACTGACCGGCAGAAAGTCAAAGTTTCCCTTCCCGCCAAACGGACCCTCTGGTCAGAGGTTCCCATTAACGGTCGCTAATATAGCCCCATGGACCTGCCGGCGACATTCCACCAAAGAGGGATAGCCTCCTCCCTCGCCTATCCCGTTGGGGATAGCCCGGTTCCTGGCGGTTTCCCGCCATTACCCTGCTCGGGATGATTTTTATCCGCCAGAGCAACAAGTTAGTATTGCCTGCCACGAAGAGTGGCCAGATAAACCCTGTAGCAAGCAAGGCATTAACAGGTTATCCTAATCGATGGCTATATAAGCAGTCAATAAAATTCCGATATGCAGATGAACATCCTCGCCGGCTCTCCATTCAACCTGCAGAACGATGCTGCCTGGCAGGCGTGGCGGGCAGAGAAACTCGCATCCCTGCCCGGATCGATCGACGAGATGCGCGTGCATCTTGCCGACCCGTGCCGCCCCTCCGCCCGGGAACTGGCCGCGCTGACCGGAAAGGCACGTCGACACAACTGGGCGCTTTTCGCCACGAACCCGGCCGCGATGACAGATGAAAACTGCCTGAAACAGCTCTGCGAATCGATCGGCCTGGTCCATCTCGACAGGAACCTGCGCGCCGACGATACCGGTATCAGCAGCATTCAGGTCAAGCAGCAGCAGGGGACAGCCTATATCCCCTACACAGACCGGCAGCTGAGCTGGCACACCGATGGCTACTACAACGAAACCGACAGACAGATCCATGGATGGGCACTCTATTGCGTGCGCCAGGCTGCCGAGGGTGGCGAAAGCCAGCTTATGGATCATGAGATGGCCTATATAATGATACGTGACGAGGATCCCGCCATGATCAGAGCGCTCATGCAACCGGGCGCCATGACCATTCCCGCCAATCGCGAGGAGGGTGACGAAATCCGACCGGACCACAGCGGGCCTGTTTTCTCTGTCACTCCCTCCGGACATCTGCACATGCGCTATTCGGCGCGCAAGCGCAACATCATCTGGAAGGATGACGCTGACACACTGAAGGCACGGGATTTCATCACGGCGTTGTTCCGGGACGAGAGCGCCCCCATATATACCTACAGACTCAAGCCGGGCGAGGGAGTGGTCAGCAACAATATCCTTCACCGGCGTAATGCCTTTACCGATGGCGACACACCCGACAGGAAACGCCTGGTGTGGCGCGCGCGTTTCCATGACCGTATCAGTAATACAACAGCAACGGAGTAAAGCATGCTGCAGCTAAGCCAGGTTCTGATCGCCAACCAGGAGCTACAATCCTTCACCGAACTGGAGCAGGCACTGAAAGATTACGCCGGCGCTACCGGCGAGATGTTTTTCCAGATCGACGTAAAACCCCACTACCCGGATACGCCGGATAACTGGGAAGACCGTCTCGAAGCTGCTTTCAGCAGCTACCGCTAGAAGGGAGCATGACCATGGTTGACTATCTGGACCCGAACAAGATCGAGGACAGCGCCGCTGCGTCGCTGCGCAAGGACCTCGGCCAGAAAGCACAGCTCGAGGGGCAGCTCGTCGAGCTGCAGCACGAGCTCGGCCGCCTCCCGGAGAACGCGCCACCCTCCGAGCGTGCCCGCATCCTGCTCGAGATGGCGCGTGCGCATTCGACACTCGAACGTGGCGAGGAGGCCTGGCCACTGGCGCGCACGGCGTTCGACCTCTTTGCGGCAGAACACGACTGGGAGAATGCTGCGGACGCATGCGACGTGCTCTACCTCAGCGACCAGCCGGACTCGCTTATC
>JASFPB010000153.1:0-6051 GCA_050116235.1 Chromatiales bacterium
AAGCCAGTGAACTGGCTATTCTTGCCAGCGGAAGATTCAACTCCTGGTTTGCCGGCAAGCCGGTTGACTTTGATGTCACGTCAGGGGGATCAAACGACGGCAAGCCCGTCGAGGTGATCGAACAGTCGCCTGACGGGACCAGGCTGGCTGTGATCGGCTCCGGAATTTTCCTTGCCGATTCGGTTATCGACCTGCAAACCCAGGCCATGGGGACGCGTTATCTCAACAGCCTGCAGTTCATCCAGAACCTTGTCGACTTCGTATTCGAGGAGCCCGGATTACTGGCACTTCGGGGGCGCGGAGACTATGCGCGCATGCTGGATCCGCTGACGCGAAAAGAGCAGCAAGCCCGTGAAGCAGCAGCAATCGGGGCGATGTACACAGGCGTCGTTTTACTGATTTTGTTTGCCCGCTTGCAGCGGAGACGGCGAACACGTTATCTTCAGCGACAGGTGGAAATGAACATTTGAACCTGGTTGCCATCCAATGACAGGGAGGATGCCCGGAGGTTATTGCAGACCAACGGGTCATTTACGCCACAGAGGCCTGCGTTACTTCGACAGGCCAGGAAACGGACCCGCTGAATAGAGGTCCAGATCAGCTCACAAAGGGGGAAACAAAGCGATGTCACGCAGTATTTCGACAGCTTTACTCGTTACTTCGGCCTTCATGCTCACGGCCTGCGGATCCAATCCGCAAAAGACGAGCAGCAGTTCAGTAGAGGTCTCCTCGCTCGACAGCCCTGAAATCGGCGTCGTCGAGTATCGTCCCCGCACAGGCACCGGTGGTTACCGCGCCTTTGCGCTTGGCGGCGACTATGCCAGTTACGCAGCCACCCGTCAGTTCGTCAACAAGATGGTCGACCAGCACGGATTCAGCCGCAGCTACATGAACGGTCTGTTTTCGGAAGTCGAGAGGCAGGATGGCGTTCTCGAGATTCTGAATCGCCCAAGCCGGAAAGGTCCCGCCCGCAAGGGCAGCTGGACACGCTACCGAAATATTTTCATGACAGAGAAGCGCATGCGTGACGGCGCCGAGTTCATGACGACATACCGCAAGGAGCTCAACCGCGCTTACCAGCAGTATGGTGTGCCGCCCGAATACATCACGGCGATAATCGGAGTTGAAACCTATTATGGTGGCAACATCGGCAACACCCCTGTGCTCGATGCTTTGGCGACCATCGCGTTCGACTACCCGCGCCGCTCGAAATATTTCACGAGTGAGCTCGAGCAATTCCTGCTCATGACGCGCGAAGAGGGATTCGACCCGAGGAGTCCGGTTGGTTCCTACGCCGGTGCCATGGGGCTCGGGCAGTTCATGCCCAGCAGTTTCCGCCGCTACGCGGTCGATTTCGACGGCAATGGCAGGCGTGACCTCTGGAACACGGTCGATGCCATTGGCAGCGTGGCCAACTATTTCAGCGCGCATGGCTGGCAAAAAGGGGGCGAGGTTGCTGTACCAGCCTCATTCACCTCGACGAAGTACCGTTCGATGAAAACCGGCTATCGCAGCAAGCATTCGCTGGGCAGCCTCCGAAAGGCCGGCATCCGACCGAATGGCAAGGTCAACTCCGATCGCGTCAGCCTCCTGAAATACAGCACCTATGACGGCGACGAGCTCTGGCTCGGCATGCATAACTTCTATGTCATCACGCGCTACAATCACAGCAGCAAGTACGCTCTTGCAGTCCACCAGCTTGCGCAGGAAGTCAAGCGCAGACACGACAGGCTGCGTTTTGCCCTGGAGCCACATGCGGTGACAAAAGAGGCTTCCTGATCGACATCCCGTTACTTGCGGCAAAGCAAACCCCGGAGCATCATCCGGGGTTTCTGCTTCATGCCTGTGCCAGAGATCGTCTAACAGGGCTTCGGCCCTGTCCATCTCATCGGTTACGCTGGATTAATCAGGTTATTGCACCGGATAACACACCTTTATTCACATCAACGCCGGTGACCATGATCTCGAGAATACTGTTCTCTGCCGGGATATTGTTGTCTTCGATTTCAAAACCGATCCTGAAATAGTTCGGCGTGTAACCCCAGTATTTACCCTCGCTGAAATTTTCGACGAGCACGGGTACGCGCTTTCCAACCTGCTTTTCAAGCTGACTCAGGCGCATGGTGTCCAGCAGGGCATGCAGTTCGCGAGAGCGTTTCTTCTTGACGCTTTCAGGCACGGGGTTGGGCAAGCCTGCGGCCCTGGTATCGGGGCGAGGCGAGTAGGCGAAGATATGGATATGACCGAAGTCGAAATTCTCCAGGTAGAATAGCGTCTCCTGCCATTCCGCGTCGCTCTCGCCAGGGAAACCGACGATGATGTCGGTCGTGATGTTGAGCTCTGGCACATGACTGCGGGCACTGGCGACGAGCGCCGAAAAATCTGTTGTCTTGCAGCGTCGCGCCATGCGGCGAAGGACAGAATTGGTTCCGCTCTGCAGCGGCAGGTGCAGGTGCGGCATCAGGCGCGGGTTGTGAAACAGTTCCCAGAAGTTTTCCGGTATGTCCCAGGGCTCGAGGGAGCCGAGGCGCAGGCGCGGGATCTCCGTTCGTTCGAGAATTTCGGTGACCAGTTCATGGAGATCGACATCGAGATCGCTGCCGTAACCGCCAAGATGGACGCCGGTGATAACGGCTTCTCTGATGCCCTGGGAATGCAGCTCGTCGATCTCAGTAATGATTTCATCAACGGGTCTGCTGCGTTCCTCACCACGCGCGCGGGTTACGATGCAGAATGTGCATTGGTAACGACAGCCATCCTGTACCTTGATGAAAGCACGCTGGCGTCCCCGGCTGAAGAGCAGGTTCTCGCCCGGCTCGGTCGCAATAACGGGCATGGTCTCATCCGCTAGCTGCGTATTGACGAGGGAGGGAAGCTGATCCTTCTCCCGGTTATCGATAAGCAGATCGACACCGGAAAGGTCCCTGGTCTCCCCGGGGTTAAGCGAAGCGTAACAGCCACTGACGACGAGTTTTGCCTGCGGGTTGTTGTTGTGTGTGCGCCTGATCAGTCGTCGCGACTTCCGCACAGCCTCCTCGGTGACTGCGCAGGTGTTGATCACAAGCAGGTCTGCCGTGTCAGGATCGGCCGTGATTCTGTGTCCAAGCTGCCTGAATTGCCTTGCCCAGGTCTCGAGCTCAGCCTCGTTGAGTCGGCAACCAAGGGTTTTCAGGTGGATTTCCAAAGAGCGCATCTCCGATGTAGAGGCTCACCAACTGAGCCTGCAAAGAGGATATATTTTACGTTATAAGTTACGGAAAAACCGTATGAAAGAGCAAATCCACAACCAAATGGCGGCTTTGGTCGATTTCGTGATCAGCTACTGGCCCTTCCTGCTTGTTGTCAGCCTGACAATCCTGCTGTTGCTGCTTGCCCTGGTGTCTGTCATGCGCAGCCGCGGTGAATTGCGTGAATGGTTGCTTGATGCCAGGTTGCAGCAGGCAGAGCAGGGCGCAGCATTACAGCAACTTCTCACAGATTCGCGTGAGACGGCCTCTGCCAGTGCGAGCCTGTTGCAGCAGGGAGTCGAACGCCGCTTCGGGGAGCTCAATGCACTTCTCTTGCGCGAACAGGGCGAGCTGCATGCTTCACTGACCGAGAAGCTCTCGAGCGGGAAACTGATCCAGCAGGAAGCACTCGCCAGAGGGCTGGAGCAGATCTCCACCCAGGTGAACAAGGCCTTGCTATCGCACGGTGAGGTGCTTGGCAGGCAAGTCAATCGTCTTCTCGAGACCACGGATAAACGTCTGCGCGAGATCAGTGGCCAGGTCGACAGTCGCCTGAACAAGGGCTTCGAGAAGACCAACGAGACATTTATCCGTGTGCTGGAGCATCTTTCACGGATCGACGAAGCCCAGAAGAAACTTACCGAGCTTTCGACCAACATCATCTCGTTGCAGGAGATTCTTTCTGACAAGCGCTCTCGTGGCGCATATGGGGAGGTTCAACTTGCTGCACTGGTGCGCAATCTGCTGCCAGAGAATGCCTTTTCACTCCAGCAGACATTGCCTAACGGCACGCGTGTCGACTGTCTGCTTCAACTTCCGGAACCGACAGGCCGGCTCGCTGTCGACGCAAAGTTCCCTCTCGAGTCTTACAGGATCATGACTGATTCCGATCAGCCAAAAGTGACGCGTGAGCGCTCTGAGCGCCAGTTCAGGCAGGATGTCAAGAAACACATTGGTGACATTGCATCCAGGTACATTATCGATGGCGAGACGGCAAACGGGGCCATGATGTTCATCCCGGCCGAGGCTGTTTTCGCCGAGATCCACGCCCATCATCCGGAACTGGTCGAGGAGGCACAGCGCAGGAGAGTCTGGCTCGTTTCACCAACCACCATGATGGCGATCCTGACGACCTCGCGTTCGGTCCTGCGCGACGCAGCGACACAAAAGCAGGTCCACCTGATCCGTCATCATCTGCATGCCTTGTCGAGAGATTTTGAGCGTTTTCGTGAACGGATGGACAAGCTTTCCCGCCATATTTCCCTTGCTCATCAGGACGTGGCTGATGTGCATCGCTCGGCAAGCAAAATCAGTGACAGGTTCCTGCGGATCGATGATGTGGATGTCGATTATCTGCAGCAGAACAGCTGAGCAGGCTGACTAGAAGACGGTACTTCGCCTTTCCCGCCTCAGGTATTTTGCAAAAATCGGAATATCGCGGTCCAGGTCAACCGGCTTGGTGATGTAGTCGTCAAATCCCGCATCGAGTGCTCCCTGTTGTTGCTCAATGAAGGCGTCGGCCGAGAGGGCGACAACCGGGGTTTTCCTGAGAATCGGGTTTGTGCGTATCTTCCTGACAGTCTCGAAACCGTCCATAAGCGGCATGTGCAGGTCCATGAGGATCAGGTCAGGCCTGAGTTCCTGCGCTTTTTCATAGCCTTCACGTCCGTTGTTCGCAATATGAATATCGACGCCCAGATCCTTGAAGATCGCAGTAATCATTTTCTGATTGATGAAGTGGTCCTCGACGCAGAGTACAACATTACTGCTGGCGAAGCGCACACTGCCTTTATCGGATGTCTTGCGAGCCGAGATCCTGGGTTCAGCCTTGAGAGGCATGCGCAGTGTGAAGGTGGTTCCCTTGCCAATTTCACTCTGCAATTCGATTTTGCCGCCGAGGAGTTCGACAAGTTTCTTTGTGATCGAGAGACCAAGGCCGCTGCCACCGAACTTGCGGGTAGTGGAGTTGTCCGCCTGGATGAAGGCATCGAAGATTGCCTCTCTTCGACTCTCGGGGATGCCGATACCCTCGTCAATCACATCAATGCGCAGCAGGTCGTCTTCCTTCTCCGCCTTTAACAGAACCCTTCCTGATGATGTGAACTTGATGGCGTTGGCCGTCAGGTTCATGAGCACCTGGTTGAGTTTCGTGC
Source organism: Chromatiales bacterium (assembly GCA_050116235.1). Classification (GTDB taxonomy): domain Bacteria; phylum Pseudomonadota; class Gammaproteobacteria; order Chromatiales; family Chromatiaceae; genus Sva-25. The sequence goes on from JASFPB010000153.1 coordinate 5,381, forward strand.
GATCCGTCACGATATTGTCCGGCAGGTTCGCTGCGATTTCGCGCTTGAACTGGAGTTTCTTGCGCGCAGCTTCCGGCTGTTGAATGTGATAGACGCTGTGAATAAGCTGCCTGAGATTGACGACTCCTTCGTCGAGTTCCATCTTTCCTGTCTCGATCTTCGAGAGATCGAGAATATTGTTGACCAGTTCATTGAGCTGTTCGCCACTCATCTTGATGTACTTGAGATACTTGCTCGATGATTCCGGATGTTTGATCAGAATCTGGCTGAAACCCAGAATGGCATTGAGCGGTGTCCGGATCTCATGGCTCATATTGGCAAGGAACTGTGTCTTGGCGATGTTTGCAGTTTCAGCCTGTTCTTTGGCAAGTCGCAGGGAGTGCTCATTCTTTCGGAGCTCACTCGTCTGTTGCCGAACCTTTTGCTCGATCTCTTCAGAGCGTGTCAGGCTTTCCCTGACGAGAAAGAATATCAGCAGTGTAATGCCGCTTCCGATTGCGAAGGCCAGAATGATCCATCCATAGGCAATTTCTCGCGCACTGACTGTTTTCTCGAGAACCAGCTCGTACGATTGTTGTCCCGATTTGAAGCTGAAGCTGTCCAGAAGGTTGATTTTCAGTGGCGTTGGAATCTCCGGAGCGGTATTTATGAACCAGAGTTCATATTTCCTG
>JASFPB010000154.1:0-6050 GCA_050116235.1 Chromatiales bacterium
ATCGCCTTGATCATATTCTGCGGCACGTCCTGGTAGTTGGCCAGCAGCTGCCTGGTGTCTTTCGGCAGGCAGTAGCCACCATAGCCGAATGAGGGGTTGTTGTAGAAGTGGCCAACGCGCGGATCGGCGCAGACGCCGTCGATGATGTGGCGTGGGTCCAGGCCGTGCGACAGGGCATAGGTGTCGAGCTCGTTGAAATAGGCCACACGCATGGCCAGAAAGGTGTTCGAGAAGAGCTTGATGGCCTCGGCCTCGGTCGAGCCCGTAAAGAAGACCGGGATCTCCTCTTTCCTCGCGCTCTGCACGAGCAGGTTGGCGAAGGTCTCGGCACGCTCCGAGCGCTCGCCTATGACGATACGCGAGGGATAGAGGTTGTCGTGCAGCGCCTTGCCCTCGCGCAGAAACTCCGGCGAGAAGAGGATGTTGTCGTTGCCCGTCTCTTCGCGGATACGCCGCGTGAAGCCCACCGGGATGGTCGACTTGATGACCATGACGGCGTCGGGATTGATGGTCATGACATCGGTGATGACCTCTTCGACATGGCTGGTATCGAAAAAGTTGGTGACCGGGTCGTAATTGGTCGGCGTGGCGATGATGACAAAATCGGCGTTGTCGTAGGCCTGATGCTTGTCGAGCGTGGCGCGGAAATGGAGGTCGTCGCGCTGCATGTAGCCGGAGATATCCTCATCGATAATCGGCGACTGGCCCGCATTGAGCATCTCAACCTTCTCGGGGACGATGTCCAGCGCCACGACCTCGTGGTGAGGCGCAAGCAGCATGGCATTCGAGAGCCCGACGTAGCCGGTTCCGGCAATGGCGATTTTCATTTGAAGCTAGATACCAAAAAAGTCTGATTCAACAAGATTATCCAATTGATCCTTCCATAACGCATTAGGAAACATTCTGCGATATGCATTTCTACCCTAGATATAACCGAATTTCGATAACGTACGGGATATTATCGGGTTAACAATCTCTATAATATTATCATCCAGCTCTAATATGCCCTTGCCAATTGATGACGTATCGATTGGCTTGGAAACGTTTGAGTAGTGCGCTCTTGTTTCTATATCACCGAGAGCGTCACGGTACTCAGATCCGTTTACCATTTCTGTAATGTACTCAAGATTCAAAAAGGAACATAAATTCCTGGTAGTCAATTCCGGATCATAGCAAAAATCTTCATATTTTATCTCTATTACACGTGCGGGATGCTTTGTTTTAAAATGATGGCAATCATTAACTGCCTTGACCCAACGCCTCGCAGCACTTTCTGGTTCTGAATAACGCCCCATGTTGAGGTATGAATTGATTACATCATAGCCATTTCTAATAATATGCACGTACCTTGCGTCTGGAAACAATTTGTTAATTCCATACAAGCTGTAGGAATTCAATGGAGTTTTATCACCCCATCGTTTAGCAGCAGGTTTAGCTTTCTGTAGCATTAATCCATAAAAGCCATCCACTATTTTGGACAAAGATCGCTCCGCTTCTGGCAATTTGACCAAACTTTCATACAGTTCAAGTAAGTAAGGTGTCGGAAAAGTATCGAAATCCTGGCTATTACTAAAAGTCCCCAGTGTGAGAAGACACATCTCGTTCCAATCGAGACATCTGGAAGAATGAAATTGCCTGATCGCCTGCCCTAAAACATAGGTTTCTGGTGGGATGTAGAGCTCCGAACTATTCGTCAACACCCTTCTTAGAATTGTATTCCCGGATCGGCCAGAACCAATTATGAAAATCGGAGATACTTTCTCATTTAGATGTAAAGGATATTTTCGTCTGAATAACATCTTTTATCATTATTTCCGGGATTACCGTATCTGATATGTTAATTTCGGAATACGGCTTTACTTGAATATAATCGACGCATGCGACTTCTGAATCGCAGATACCGGAACCAGGTTCTGATCGATTGCCCTTCAGCAAATAACCTTTTCGGATTAACTTCCCACAAATCTGCGCGCTGCTCGATTTCAGACAATACGCAATCAAGAATCTCACCCTCAAGTCGTTCTGCCTCACCTGCAATCTGGGCAAGAGTTCTCACTTGCAATCCCTTGTGACTACTGCGCTGAGACCGGTTAGTACAGAAATCACCAGCCGCCTGGACGGCATTCAGCCAGCTCAGATAGGCGCCTGTTTCATATTTTCTTCCAGTTGACCCTTCGCCATGCAGCCGATATACATAGACCGTTTGCGGAAATGCCACAAAACGTCTCGCCCTGGCGAATACGGCAGAACAGTACAATAAATCCTGAGCCATCAGGACGCCCGGAGTGAAGCGCAGATCAGAAAAACGTTCAGTGCGAAAAATCTTGCCCCAGGGGTGACCACGAACCACATCATGCTGAAAAAATGCCTCTAGAGCCATTTCTGACTCATAAACTCTCAAGCGCTTGACATTATAGTTTGCCGGAACCTGTTCATTACGCCGGAGGATAGTATTGTTCCCCTTGGCAATATCCGCATTATTTTCACTAGCCACGTCATATAAAATCTGCAAGGCATCATGAGGGAGAATATCGTCAGGGTCCACGAAAGTGAAGTAACGTCCACGTACACGGCTCAGTCCTGTGTTACGCGCTTCGGATGAGCCAAGGTTAGACTCGTGTCTTATATATTCGAATCGGGAATCCCGTGCAGCATATTCCGCACAGATTTCACCACTGGCATCAGGAGAAGCATCATCAATTAGTAGAACCTGATAATTTCCATTGAATTGCTGCAAAGAAAGACTTTCAAGGCATTCGCGAATATAGGACTCTACTTTATAAACCGGCACAATGGCTGAGAGGTCTTTATTATATAGCATTGCTTATTGATACATTCACTATGAGCAATACGGATTCAGCTAATTAACATCATGCGACACAAGATCGATCTGAAAATGATTGGCGAGTTTCAGCCATTGTTTACGGTTGTCATCCTCACCAATATTCGTAGTTTGAAGGGATAAACCTTGTGAGAAGATGATCGGGCCAGGTTCCGGTAGTGGATGTGTCGTACGACGAGTCTGCGTACCTTGGCGAATGCTCATCGCCTTGAACCACATATCATCTGCTCGTGGTGCAAGAGAGTCATACATCTCGCGGGAAGTGACGTCCCGATGCAAACTTGCTGGTGGATACCACACTCCGCCCCAGCCGACCGCAAGCGTCAGCGGTGACCCATGCCCTTCACGTTCTCCATGCCACTGCCGGTAAGGACGGAGATCAGCACCTTCATAACGAAACACACGGCACATATGGGCAACTATCGCATCCGGGTATCGTTGATGCTCCTGCTGGAGGCGCTCAATCCAGTCAGGGGGATAAATATGATCATCGTCACAGGTTACAATGTGCTTATCCGGAAAGAGTCGTAATGTCTCGACCAGTTTTCGGTGCGGACCGCGCTCATCGCTGTAACATATCTCAAAGCGATCAGAAGTCAGCTTCTGAAGTTTTGGGGGAATTTCAGACTTCAAATCCCTGTGTAGCCACAAAAGGATCTTTTCAGGACGGACAGTCTGATCCAGAAGGCTTCTGATTACCAGATGCACAATCTTCAAACGAGAGGGAATCGACGTCAAGGAGACGATCACGGGAACGGCAGCAGGTTCAGCATTTTCCCCCAGCTTCTCAATTGGCGCGAATGCCAATAGTATGGTTTTGTATAGCGATAAGGGGTATTGCCGGAATTTCATGTCTAGCTAGTTACCCAGGTACTGATCAACACCTGCTGGAGTCCTGGTCAGTTTCTCATTGACCGTTCTGTTCCTTATCTCCCGGTTTCGCTTCCAGTCTTCGTCATTGACATAACCCCGGCTATGATCGAGATGAATACAGACAGCGCTATAGCGTATCTGCTTCGCCTTGATGCCGGCATTCTTGAGACGCCAGCCGAATTCCACATCCAGACCACCGTACTTCATTCTTTCATCAAACCCGTTGACCTTGAGTGCATCCGATTTGAAACATGAGGCATTGTGGCCATTCCAGCTCCGGTTGGTTGGTGTCACCATGTTGTAGATCCTTGCGGTCACAGGTCCGGCTGTGAGCTTCAGTAATTTCGGACTTCTTTTGACGCCATGCTCGATGAGCCATTGTTTTTCAAAGCAGCGTTGCGTGACGATATCCTCCCTGGTGATCAGTTCACTCGTGGACATCGGGAGTTTGAAGTACCCACCGGATAAAAAGTAACCGGGTTCGGCACATTTCCTGTGCTGGGCCAGGAAATCTGCGCGGGGGATACAGTCGCCATCAGACATCACGATGTACTCACCCTCCGATGCGACAATGGCTTTATTGAGAATCCTGCATTTCTGAAAACCATCGTCTTCCTGCCAGACATGCTTTACGGAAATCGGGTATTCATTCCTGAAGCGCTCGATAACGGTTCGGGTCTCATCACCGGAACCATCATCGGCGATGACGATTTCATAATCATCATCATGCTGCATAGCCCAGCCCCAGAGCACTTTTTCCAGCCAGGCCGGGGAATTGTAGGTTGTGAAGATGACGCTGATTTTCAAGAGATTTCCTGAAGGCTGGTGAAGGTATTATGTCTCGCCATGACCATCAATTCAGGCCAGAATTGACTGTTGTAAACTGAAAATATTCCCTCAAGGCATCCCACTGTTCACGGTTTTGATCCAGTTTCACGTTGGATTGTGCCAGAGTCGTCTGACGCGTTCCAATGACAGGGATGGGCGTGGCACTTGGGTTTGACGCCTTCCGGCAGGGTGTCCCTTTGAGAAAGGACATCGCTTTGAACCAGAGATCGTCAGCTTTTGGCGCAAGCCTCAGGAACAGGTCCGAATCGGTCACTTCCGGCAATAATGCATCGGGTGGGTACAACACACCACCGTATCCCACAGGCATCAGCGAAGCATCTGAAAAACCTGCGTCAATCTTGCCCGACCACTGCTTGTAAGGGAGGGTTTCGCCATCTGCAGAGCAGGCTATCGATTTGCACTCGTTTGCGATAATTTCTCCTGGAAACCGTTTGTGATCCTCAACGAGGCGTTCGAGCCAGTCAATTGGATAAAGCTGATCATCATCACAGGTAATAATCACCGCATCCGGATAGAGTTCCAGGGTATGGATAAGCTTCCGGTGTGAGCACGTAAGGTCAGAATAATGAATGGAGAAGATTTCGCCGACAAGAGCGCGTAATGCCTTTGGCTCTTTCCCCCGCAAGTCTTCATGCAACCAGAGGAGAATTTTTGCTGGCCGAACGCTCTGAATCATCAGACTCCGGATTGTCAGATCAAGAAGGCGTAACCTGGATGGTATCGATGTCAGGGATACGATCACCTCGGAAGCCGGGCGATTATCGCTGTGAAGCTGGGCAAATTTGAGGCGCCTGAGCCGCAAGCTCTTGATGAGACTGGGGGAAAATTCTTTTATCTTCATTCAGATCAAGTCTTTAAACTTTCGCTCGAGAGTATAACGGATATTCTCTTCTGTCCTGTTATCACGAGAGATGGAATCAGGCACGATCGAGCAGTACACATACGCCGTGACGCCCTCTCTTCAGTATGGAGACCGATTCCCTTCCCGGAAGCAAGCCTCTTTTTTATGTTAGCCTTAAACAGCTTTTCAGACTGCCCTCAGCCATGCCCAATCAAGCACCATTAAGAATCATGCATGTACTCCTTTCGAGAGGGTTCGCCGGATCGGAGCGCTCAACAGCAGAATCATGCAATCAGCAATGCCAAACGCACGAGGTTTGTCTGGTCATCCGCAAGGGTCAGCAAAAAAATGGTGCTGGCATTGCTGATCATCTGGATGAGCGGGTTCATGTCATCGAGATCAGCCCCCGATTATTCACCCAAAGACAACTTGGGAAAGCCATCTCGGACTTTCAGCCCGACGTGATTCACTGCCACCTGAGAAGAAGCACCAGGCTGATCGCGAAACTGGCACCCGAGGCGGCAACAGCCTCAACCCTGCATATCGAGGTCAATGGTCCGCATTTTCTGGATATGGATGGTTTGATTTGCAATGCCCGCTGGCAGGTAGAGGCAATTCCCCCATCCTACAAGGGCAGGGTCTTCA
>JASFPB010000155.1:0-6012 GCA_050116235.1 Chromatiales bacterium
AAGGTTCGAAGCTCCGACATCTGATCAAAGACCTATTCGACAAGCGCCGGCGGCGCGCAGCGTGAGCGCGAAGCGCGAATCAATCCTTCCGGGCGCGCCATACAAAGAAAGAAGGCTCATCGAAAGATGGGCCTTTTTTCGTTGTTGGGTCTTGCGCAGGAAGGTTCGAATCTCAAAGAAGTGTCGGAGATTATTTTCTCCAGAAAATGATCTCCGATACCCTGGTGATCTGGCCCCTCGACAGGAAAAAATTCGCTTTGTGAAACGAGTTGAATAAATGCTTATTAACGTCAGGCTTCATTTTTTGGAAGCCGGGCACTTTTTACAGCGTTTGCCTTTCTTGTATTTCTTGCAACATTTTCCGGATTTTTTTCCCATTTCGCAGTCCCTCGTGGGGCTGTGACGGCCTTCAGCCTTCCGCGGTGATCTGCTTTGCCAGTTCGCCCAGTTCGTTGTCGATCATCAGCAACCCCTGGCCCTGGTCTCCAAAGAGGCGAAGGCGGCCAAGTATGTCGTTTACGGTCGCTTCCTCTTCGATTTGTTCGGTGACAAACCACTGCAGGAAGACATTGGTAGCATGGTCCTTCTCACTGAGTGCCTGGTCCACCAGCTCATTGATCGCGCCAGTCACTTTTCGTTCATGCGCCAGTGTCTGCTCGAACATCTCCATAACACCCTCGAATCGGGATGGCGGTGCAGCGATTTCGGTAAAACTCACGGCTGCATCCTGATCGATCAGGTAGCGGTAGATCTTCAAAGCATGTTCCATCTCCTCACCGTACTTGGCAAAGAACCAGGCGGCTGCCCCCTTGAGATTTGCTGTCTCGGCCTGGGCGGAAAGTCCAAGGTAGAAATAGGCCGAATACATTTCGCGGTTGATTTGAAGGTTGAGTTTCTCAGACATTTCGTTGGAAATCATTTGGCCAATACCCTGAATGCAAGCCGTTATCGATATGTCGACTGAATGCGCAGATATCTCTCGTTGAGAGATAAACTTGATTCAAGGATGCTTATTGTCATCAGGTGTATCAAGACCTGAAACAACAGGGTTTTAACAAACAGCAGCGTTTTGTGAAGGAGTCAGAGATCGGTTTCGCCAGAAAGTCAGCTCTGGTAACGGCTATCACCGGGGAGTGGAGCGGTTCACCGGATCTGGCTTCTGCCGCTGGCTCTGTTGTTCGGTATTGCGAGACAGCAGCTTGCGCAGACGCTCTTCGCGATGCATGAAATAGAGAGTGCGGCGCACGTTGAATGTTGAGAATTCGGTATCAGCTGGACACATCTGCTCGGTACTTCGTTGTTGAGAGCACCTTGCATACTAGTGTGGTTAAGTGACAACAGGATGACAGTCATCGCCTGCGACTGGTTGAGCGACTACCAGACTCCCTGATTCTGGCATATGGATGTGAACCCCACTCTCAAGGGGAAGAAAAGCTGATGCCAGTCTCAATCAGCCAGTAGAATGCAGAGGCACCAATGCGGTTCTCTCTTCCTCTTTCAGGACAAGAAACGATGACTGACCAATTCAAACGACTCTTCGCAAATCTCCCCAAGTATGCAAGCCGCCTTTTTTTGGCGATTGCGCTCTTTGCATCTCTTCCAGTGATCTCGACGGCCATGGCGCAGGAACAGCAACCCCGCCTGATTCTCCAGATCACTGTCGATGCCTTGCGGGGTGATATGCCAGGACGTTACAGCCATGTGCTGGGTGAGGGCGGCTTTCGTTACCTGATGGATGAGGGCGTCAATTACACCAATGCTCATTACCAGCATGCCAATACAGAGACCATCGTCGGTCATGCTTCGCTCGCAACAGGTTCGGTACCTGCAGCCCATGGCATGGTAGGCAACGTCTGGTTCGACCGGGAAGCAGGCCGCCTCGTCTATAACATCGAGGATTCGGACTATCATCTGCTGACGGTCGGTGCCGATGTTGATCAGAAGACCGAAATCGATCCAACGCAGAAAGCGGCGAAGGTGGACGGTCGCTCGCCTGCCGCAATACTCTCCTCGACCTTCAGTGACGAGCTTGCAGTGCACTATGGTGGACGATCGAAGATCTTCGCTGTTTCTGTGAAGGACCGCGGTGCAGTATCTCTGGCAGGACATGCAGGCAAGGCGTTCTGGTTCTCGAAAGCCAGCGGCGAATTCGTGACCAGTAGCTACTACTACGATAAATACCCGGAGTGGGTGAAAGCCTGGAATGCAGCCAAACCGGCGCAGGCATATGCAGGCGAGGCATGGGAGTTGCTGCATGATACATCGAAGTATCTTTTCGGCGAGGCAGACGACAGGGAATACGAGACTGATTTTCCGGGTTTCGGTCGTACCTTTCCGCACCCCTATGGCACAGCTGACGACAAGTACTTCACGACGCGGCTGACACTCAGCCCGGCGGGTGACAACCTGACGCTGGATTTTGCCATGGCACTCATCGAGCAAGAGAAACTCGGCCAGGACGCGGTACCCGATTATCTGGCCGTCAGCTTCTCCTCAACGGATTATGTTGGCCACATCTTTGGTGCCTCGAGTCTCGAGTCGGAAGACAATCTTGCCCATCTGGACCGCACACTGGCGAAGCTCTTCGCCTACATCGAGGAGACAATCGGACTCGAAAACACCCTGATCGTGCTCTCGGCGGATCATGGCCAGCCCGAAGTGCCGGGGCATCTGCATGAGCTTGGCATCGAGGATGCCCACTACTTCGATACCGATGCGCTCGACAAGACACCGGCGATTGCAGCAATCAAAAAACAGTTGGGTATTGGTGAGGGACTCATCGAGGCTTTTTTCCAGCCGTATGTCTATCTCAACCGCGAGCTCATTCGCGAGAAGGATCTGAACCAGGCGGAAGTTGAAAAAATCATTGCTGCTGAACTCGTGAAGTTCGACGGGGTTGCAGCCGCCGTCTCCAGCACGGCGCTACGTACCGACAGCCTGCCTGATACTCTGTTGATGCGGGCCATCATGCGCAATTTCCATTCGAAGCGCTCTGGCGATATCTACGTCGTTTTCGAGCCGAATGTCTTCATCAACGACTTTGACGGACTTACCGTGGCGTCGACCCATGGCTCACCCTGGCGCTACGATACCTACGTCCCGGTGATCTTCGCAGGCGCCGGCCTGAAGCCAGCGACTGTCAGCCGATCGATCACGCCCTATGATGTGGCGCCGACGCTTGCCGGATATCTCGGCATCAAGCCGCCATCCGCAGCGATCGGAAACCCGCTGCCTGAGATCACAGCCGATTGACAGACGTTGGCAGGAAAGCTTTTTTGTCTATCCCGTTAAGCGTGATTGCTGAATGGGAGTCTCACAGCGGTTATCTCTCTGGAGAATCGCGTGACTGCCAGGAGCATGGAGAGGAAGACTAATAGTAGCAGACTGCTGCTACCGCCACCGCCTCCTGTCGGGACATCCGAACGCTCGACGACCGTTTTGGCGCTTGCCATGGTCTCATGCTTCAGTGTCAGAGAGTCATACATCGATTCGAAATTGCTGACCTGTTCCAGGTCGTTATCTTTGAAAAGATCTTCCAGCATGCCATGTGAGAGTGGCTGATAGTTCAAACTGACTGTGATTGAGAGGTCACCCGTCCCACTGGCATTGATGCGATACGTGATTTCATCAAGCCCCTCATTGAAGTTCAGGTCATCCAGTGCATCGCCCTGTACAGCGACATCGTAGGGAACCCGGTTCTTGTCAAAACCGGCTGGTGTCAGGCGATTGTCCTTGAGATATTCCGCGGCACGCAGCAGTGTTTGTGTAACATTGCCGTCAGTATTGCCAAGGACCGATTCGTAGATCTGGACCTGGTCGGCGGACGTAATGAGATCATAGTGCGGCTCGAGCATGGAGGGATCAGTGTCATTGTTTGCACCATCAATGGAGCCGTCCGGATTGATCGCACCTGATTCGAAAACCAGATTACCATCGGCATCCGTCACTTTGAAATGCAGCCACATACGGCGAGACGGGAAAGAAGTGGGTGTCTTGTGACCTGAATTATTCGTCAGCTTCAGGCGTGTTACGAGCTCTTCACCCTCCATATCCGCCGAGAGAATCTCCAGTGAGACTGCTTCCTGCAGAAGCTGACGTGAAAGAGCAATGTTTTCGTCGATACTCTCGGTGTCGACGCCCAGGGTATCTGCGTTCTCCTTAAGCAGGGTCAGCATCACGGTGTTGGCGCCGGCAAAATTGTGCCTGGCAAAACCCTCTCTGGCTTGCAGCCAGCCGGGTCTTGTAGAGAGTACTGCTGTTGTCGTCGGCATGTGGCAATCCTGGCAGCTTGTCGGATTAGTGCCAGCATCATCGAATATCGAGTTTTCCCACTCCGTGTAAGGCATCTGTTCCGGAAAGTCGTCACCGGCAATCTCACCACTGGCATCGACATAGGGAGTCTTGAGGTTGTGGCAGGTTGCGCAGAGTGCGGAACTGGAGATATGTTCACTGAATACCGGTTCATGGCCGGTTTCTGCGGTCATTTCAATAATATCATCAGGGTGGAATGGCCCGTAGGCAACTCTCTTGTCACTGATCTCGGCATTGCCCGAGAAACCCTCTTCCGTACCCAGAATGGCGCTATCCTCGATCTGATGGCAAAAGGTGCAGCTGACCGCATTCATGGCAGCGTCATGCAAGCTGTTGGAGGGATCAAGCAATCCATCCTCACCAAAGATCGTCACCTCTCCATCACTCTCGAAATTGGCCATTGGCGCATGGCACTGGGTGCACTTGTCATTGATTGCATCCTCGAGCTGTGGATTGCGCTTCAACTCGGTAGCAACCTTGGCTTGCCAGAGTGGATCCTTTGCCGCATTCGCCATGATCGAACCGCTCCATGCGTGCACGATGGAGACATCCTCTCCATCAATATCATTCAGGCCATCATGGCACTGGGAGCAGTTCCCTGAGCCTGTGAAGTGATCGGTGATGAATTTCGTGTCCTCGGCTGAGGCAGTGGATAAAGTGAATAGCAGGGTCAACAAGATCAAAATCGAATGCATGGATAGAGACATCATTACTACTCCTCAGTGCCTGTTATCTATATTCAGCTTTTATTGGCACTCCATTTCTGCTGTCAAATCAAATCCATTTACATCTATTAACAAGATATATCGGAATCCACATTCATGAATTGATCATTATCAGGTTAGGACAGCTGAATTGTTTCAGATTGTTACAGTGCAGCTGCATGACGGCCCCGGTTTTCATGACCCTGCAGGTCACGCTATCCATACTTTGGGCATGTCGCTGCTGTGTCTCATACCGGGAGCGCAGGAAAACGGCAGTGAACGGGAATGCGGGGCCCGGGGCCTGGTTCTCTCCCGGTAATCTTCAGGCCCGAAGACGTCCACAGCGATCAGACGTTTTATTGAATCTCCAATTCCACGAAGCCTGAGCAATGCCTCATGGAATCGAGTATATTCTGGCGAGTATCCGAGAGAGCATGAAATGGACAAGCCTGATACAGCCCCTCCAGCACCGCCACCGCCAGAGCCGCCGCCCTCGGCACTTGAGGAGGTTGGTGTCAACCTGATTGATCAGCCCGCGCTCTGGTTTGACCAGGCGATAAACGAGCTCATCATCACGCTGAAGACGTTCCTCCCGAATTTGCTTGGCGGGATTGCGTTGCTACTTTTCGGATGGCTGGTTGCGTTCGTCGTACGCTGGCTCGTCATGCGTTTCGGCAAGGGGCTCGATGCCATCCTCGCAGTGGTGAACCGCTGGACAGGCCATGAGGTGACGCAGCCGCGCTGGTCAGTCTCGGCACTCGTTGCCAACTTTGCTTTCTGGATGATCTTTGCCTATGCAGTCAGTGCCGCGGCAGAGCAGATCGGTCTCAATACATTTGCTACCTGGGTTCTCGGCCTGCTGGGATATCTGCCGGGTTTGTTGATCAGTCTCTTTATCCTCTTCATCGGCTACCTGGTTGCTGGTGGCGTACGTAACCTGATCCTTGCCGTTGCCGAATCGAACGGTTTCCAGCATGGCCTCACACTCGGCCATCTC
>JASFPB010000156.1:0-5987 GCA_050116235.1 Chromatiales bacterium
GAAACCAGTCACTTCTGCCCTACGTCGTGGATGTCGTGGCGCTCGACAATCCCGGCATCGTGCATCACCTCGCCAACTTCTTCTCGCAACGAAAGATCAACATCGAGGAACTGACAACGACCAGTTATGCGGCCCCGCATACAGGCACCCCGATGTTTGCCGTGAATCTCGAGGTCGGTGTCCCGGCCGACATACAGATCTCCGAACTGCGCGACGACTTCATGAATTTCTGCGATACCATGAATCTCGACGCAGTCCTCGAACCCGCCAAAAACTGAGGGAACCTCAAGCATGACGAAAACAGTCAAACCCGGGAAGAAAATCCCGGATATCGAACTGCATATCACCGGCGACAAGACGGTGAATCTCTCCGACTATGCCGGCAAACCGCTCGTACTCTATTTCTACCCGAAGGCCAGTACACCTGGCTGCACCCGGGAAGGACTCGACTTCAGCGCTGCCATCAACAAGTTCAGGCGCCAGTCATGCGCGATACTCGGCGCATCCAGGGACAGCCTCAAGGCACAGGAAAACTTCAAGTCCAAGCAGGACTTTCCATTCGACCTCGTCTCCGACAAGGAGGAGGCTCTGTGTAACCTGTTCGATGTCATCAAGATGAAGAACATGTACGGCAAACAGGTACGCGGCATCGAGCGCAGCACCTTTCTCATCGACAAGGAAGGAAAACTTGCAAGGGAGTGGCGCGGGGTCAAGGTCCCCGGCCATGTCGATGAAGTGCTGGATGCAGTCAAGGAAATCAACAAGGCCTGAAGAGCGTGACAGAACATAAAAAACTCTTCGTGCTGGACACCAACGTCCTGATGCACGATCCGACCGCCATTTTCCGTTTCAAGGAACACGACATCTTTCTGCCCATGGTTGTGCTCGAGGAGCTCGACCGTGGCAAGAAAGGAACCTCAGAAGTTGCTCGTAATGTACGTCAGGTCAGCCGCTTTCTCGATGACCTCATGGCCGACGCCAGCCACGAGGAGATCGAGCACGGCCTCCCCCTGCCCTCCTGGGCCGGCCTGCCGGATGAACTGCACGAGGATGAAGAAGTCCGTGATCACGGGCGACTCTTCTTCCAGACAACCATCCTGCCGCAAAAGCTGCCGGACACGCTGCCGGGCAACACGCCCGACAACGATATACTCGGCACGGCCATGGCGCTGAAGAAACTCTACAAGGGGCGTGACGTCACCCTGGTCTCCAAGGATATCAACCTGCGGATAAAGGCTGCCGTCGTCGGCCTGCGTGCAGAAGATTACAGCAACGACCAGGTACTCGACGATGTCGACCTGCTTTACAAGGGCCATACAGCCCTGCCTCCCGATTTCTGGGACAACCACAGCAAGGACATCGAGTCCTGGCAGGAAGAAGGTCACACCTACTACCGGGTTTCAGGACCGGATACCAAGCAGTGGCATGTCGGCCAGTGCCTCTACTTTGAGGAGGACGCCGGTTTCGAGGCAATCGTGCGTGAACGCGTGGGGGATGACGCCATGATCGAGGTCGCCCAGGATTACCGCACACCGAACCAGTCGGTCTGGGGAATCATGGCCCGCAATCGCGAGCAGAATTTCGCACTCAATATGCTCATGGATCCGGAGCTCGATTTTGTCACCCTGCTTGGTGCAGCTGGCACCGGCAAGACGCTGCTGACACTGGCGGCAGGCCTGACCCAGGTACTCGACGAGAATCGTTACAGCGAGATCATCATGACCCGCGTGACGGTACCTGTGGGTGAGGATATCGGCTTTCTGCCCGGCACCGAGGAAGAGAAGATGACTCCCTGGATGGGTGCGCTCATGGATAATCTCGAGGTACTCAACCGCACAGAGGGTGGCGGAGACTGGGGGCGCGCGGCGACCGATGACCTGCTGCGTTCTCGTATCCGCATCCATTCAGTCAACTTCATGCGCGGCCGCACCTTCCTGAACAAGTACATCATCCTCGACGAGGCACAGAATCTCACTGCCAAGCAGATGAAAACCCTGATCACGCGCGCCGGACCAGGCACCAAGATCGTCTGCCTTGGCAACATTGCACAGATCGACACGCCCTACCTTACCGAGACAACCTCGGGCCTGACGTACGTGGTCGACAAGTTCAAGAGCTGGAGACACGCAGGGCACATCACGCTGATGCGCGGAGAACGCTCGCGCCTTGCGGAGTTTGCTTCCGACGAACTCTAGCGGAGACGGGAGAGAGCCTGGGCGCAGGTAAATGCAGAAGAGCGGTCCCGCATCGGGGACGAGCTCGCGTCAGGCCTGCTGACGGGCCTCTTCCCGCTGCTCCCGAAGGTGCGCCCTCGGCCAGGCCGTAAGTACCGCCTTGACGAGCGTGCCCAGCGGTATCGCAAAGAAGACGCCCCAGAAACCCCAAAGCCCGCCGAAGACGAGGATCGCCACGATGATCGCGACGGGATGGAGGTTGACCACTTCGGAAAAGAGCAGCGGCACGAGCACATTGCCATCAAGCGCCTGGATCACGAGATAGGTAATTGCAAGGTAGATGAATTCGCCGGTCCAGCCCCACTGGAACCAGGCGACGGCAAACACCGGAATGGTGACCACGGTGGCGCCGATGTAGGGGATGATCACTGAGAGGCCAACCAGCACGGCCAGCAGGGCCGCGTAGTTCAGCCCGAGAATGCTGAAGGCGACGAAACTGACGCTCCCGATGATCAGGATTTCCCAGAACTTGCCGCGGACGTAATTCGAGATTTGCTCATCGAGCTCGTTCCAGACGTCATCCGCGATCCCCCTGTCCTCCGGAAAGTACTGGATAAACCATCCGATGATCTTGTTCTTGTCCTTCAGAAAGAAGAACACCAGCAAAGGGACCAAAATGAAATAGACCATGAGGGTAATGAGCCCGACGACGGACGAGAGTGACAGGCTCAGGATCTTCTGTCCGAGCATAGCAATTTCAGTCTTGATCGTGGAGATGATCGATGTGATCTGCTCGGGCGTGATCAGATCGGGATACATCGCCGGCAGGCGCATGAGGCTTTCCTGCCCCTTTGCCAGCATATTCGGAACCTGCTGCATCAGCTGGGTCAGCTGCACCGACACCTGTGGTAAGAGTCCGAAAATGATGGCGGTGACGAACACCACGAAAGAGATAAAGACGATGAAGACCGAGACAAGGCGTGGTAGACGGAAACGCTCCAGCCAGACAACGATGCCCTCGAGCAGATAGGCAATGACGACGCTGGCAAGCACGGGGGCCAGCATGTCGCCCATGAACAGGATGACAGCAAAAATGAAGAGAAGCGCGAGTGTCAGCGCAAGGACCTGGGGATCCGAAAACGTGCGCCGGAACCAGTCGGTGACGAGTGTCATCGGATCTTTATGCGTCTTGTTCGAATCGTTCGACATAGTCCCGGTATTGCTGTTGAAAAACCGCCTCGAGTTCGTCGATGATCTCCTGCGCCTCCCTGCCCTGCAACAGGTGTGCGGACATGAGCTCGGAAGTCTTCGAGAAGAGCGCCTGCTTGTCGAGCATCGGGTAGGAGCCTGTCAGGCGCTTGATCGCGGCCACCACGCTCTCGGATTCAGGCCGCGGCAGGAGTTTCGGGCTGGCTGGGCCAGTGGACGGTCCGGTCGTGCCTGAATCAGGTCCGCGCTGCAGCAGGAATTCAGCAAAATCAAGCAGGCTGCGGCGTTCCTGCTCACCAAGTTTCGCATAAATTTCGGCGAGACGCTCCGGGAGGCGACGGCTGTTGCCTCCTGTTGCCATCGGCGTCAGCATCAGGAGCCCGCACCGCTGTCATGCGAATCGCAGTAGTCACGGGCGAACTCGAGCAGGGTCTCCATGAGGCGCAGGCGAAATTTCTGTTTCTGATGAACGAAGGAGAAAGGCCTTTCGGGCGTCGGGTCCAGCTTGACCGTGACCAGGGTGCCAAGCTGGAGCTCTTTCTGGATGGTGGCGCGCGAGACGATGGAAACACCCATGCCGGCCTCGACGGCACCCTTTACAGCCTCAGGACTGCCGAGCTCCATGGAGATATTGAGTCCAACCTCACAGCCATCGCTGTTGCTGAGATATTCCGATACCACCTCGCGCGTCCCTGATCCCTCCTCCCGACAGATGAATGGATACTCGATCAGCTCATCGAGCTTGACCGTCTTTTTGGAAGCGAGCGGGTGGTTGGGCGCAGCGATGGCAACGAGCTGGTCCTTGCGGCACTCCTCGACCACGAGATTCTTGTTGGCGACAGGCGCTTCGATCACGCCGAGATCGATCGTGTTGTTCTCGACCATGTGAACGATGCCATCCGAGTTGGAGACCTTGAGATGAATGCTGACATCCGGGTATTCAGCCTTGAAGTCGCCAAGCAGTGGCGGAAGCATGTACTCTGCGATCGTTGTGCTGGCACCGATGGTCAGGGTACCGCTGATTTCGCCGGTCATTTCGCGGACTGCGTTCTCCATCTGTCCGTAAAGATCGAAGATCTTGTCCGCATATTCGAACACACGCTCACCGGCATCCGTGAGACTGATCCTGTTGTGTGTTCTGTCGAAGAGTCTCGTGTTGAAATACTCCTCGAGCTGGCGCACCTGGAAGGTGACCGCCGGTTGGGTCATGTGAAGGGTCTCTGCCGCCTTGGTAAAACTCAGCAACCTGGCTACCGTGTGGAAGACCTGTAAACGTCGATCAGCCATACTGCTGTCCGTTACCGCTATCAGAAGATAAACGGATTTTATACCACAATTGAGACCTAAGCAGAATTTATAACTAAAGGGATATCTACTGATGAGACTACCGGCGGCACGGGCATCCCGTCAGACTTCAGCGAGGTCGCCCTTCGCCTGTAACCAGCTCTTGCGATCGCCGGAACGCTTCCGAGCGAGCAGCATATCCATGATGCGGTAGGTCTCGTCACCGGCATCGAGCGTCAGTTGCACGAGCCGGCGCGTATCCGGGTGGATCGTGGTTTCACGCAGCTGCTTCGGATTCATCTCACCGAGTCCCTTGAATCGCTGGATGGCAACCTTGCCACGGATTTTCTCGGCTGCGATCCGGTCGAGTACACCCTGCTTCTCTCCCTCGTCGAGGGCATAGAAGACCTGTTTGCCAACATCGATCCTGTAGAGAGGCGGCATGGCGACATAGACATGCCCTTCCCTGACGAGTTTCGGAAAGTGCCTGACAAAGAGCGCACACAGGAGTGTTGCGATGTGCAGTCCATCGGAATCCGCATCGGCGAGTATGCAGACCTTGCCAAAGCGCAGTTTCGAGAGATCATCGCTGCCGGGCTCGACACCCAGGGCGACAGAAATATCATGTACTTCCTGGGATGCCATGATGTCGACAGGATCGACTTCCCAGGTGTTCAGAATTTTACCGCGCAGCGGCATGATTGCCTGGAACTCCTTGTCGCGAGCCTGTTTCGCCGACCCCCCTGCTGAATCTCCCTCGACGAGAAAGAGCTCTGTCAGCCCGGGATCGGTCGAGGTGCAATCTGCGAGCTTGCCAGGCAATGCCGGTCCCTGCGTCACCTTCTTTCGCTGTACCTTGCGCCCGGCCCGCAAGCGCGACTGGGCAGCGCTGATAGCGAGTTCTGCAATCTGCTCACCGGCCTCGGTGTGCTGGTTGAGCCAGAGGCTGAAACTGTCCTTCACGACACCCGATACAAAGGGCGCGCACTCGCGCGATGAGAGACGCTCCTTGGTCTGGCCGGAAAACTGGGGATCACCCAGCTTCACCGAGAGAATGTAGCTCACATTGTTCCAGACGTCGTCCGGCGAAAGTTTGACGCCACGCGGCAGGAGATTGCGAAACTCGCAGAATTCACGCACTGCCTCGGTGAGGCCCGTGCGCAGACCGTTGACGTGCGTGCCACCCTGCGCTGTCGGGATGAGATTGACGTAACTCTCGGTCACCGCATCGCCGCCTTCCGTGAGCCAGACGACAGCCCAGTCCGCAGCCTCTTCGTTGCCGGCCATTGAGCCGATAAAGGGATCGTCGGGCAAGACCTT
>JASFPB010000157.1:0-5945 GCA_050116235.1 Chromatiales bacterium
ACGCTGCGAGGGACACGGTTTCATCCGCGGCGTCGAGTCTCTGGCCCTCTCCATCCTGCGTGTCATCGAAGAACATGCCATGAAGGAGAATACCGGGCGCGTAACTGCCCAGTTGCCTGTCGACGTAGCGACATTCCTGCTGAACGAAAAGCGGCAGGCGATCCATGACATCGAGAAACGTCAGGATATCGAGGTCGTCCTCGTGCCCAACCCGCACATGGAGACGCCGCACTACAGTATCGAGCGTGTGCGCCAGAGCGATATGCCGCAGGGCAGGGACGAGAAGTCGAGCTACCAGATGGTGGAGGAGCCCGAAGCGGTCGTGCCCGAGAGCAAGGCCGTCCAGCAGGCGCGCATCGAGCAGCCGGCCGTTCGGCAGATTGCGGCTCCGCCGGCGCCTTTGCCCGCCCCGGCTCCTCAGGAACCACTCATGCCCCCAAGCGCGGATGCTTCTCAGACAGGCCTGCTGAAACGCATCTTCGGCCTTTTTGCACCTCCGAAAGCAGAGGAGGAGAAGGCGCAAGAGCCTGAAAAGCGTGAGCAGAAGCCGCAGGGCAGGAGCAGGCAGGGCGAGCGTAAAAGACCGCAACAGGGCGATGGCCGCAAGCGTCCGAGCGGACAGCGCTCACGCTCCGGCGGTGCCCAACGCAAGAAAACAGCCCCAAAACAGCAGGACGACACCCAGAAACAGGCTGCCGAAAGCCAGGGCGGACAGGGACAGGAGGACAGCAAGGAGCAGAAGCCACGCCAGCAGAGAAGCGGTGGACGCGGACGCCGTGGTGGACGCCGGACCAGTGCGGGACGCCAGTCACCACGCCAGCGACGCAGCGATGACAACCGCGACCAGCAGCAGGCAGACGCACCGCAGAAGCAGGAGGCTGAGAAGGGAGACAGCGCGAAGCCTGCAAGCAGATCGCGTCGCCGTCCCAGAGCTGAACAGAAACCTGCTTCTGACGAAGCTGTGAAGAAGAGTGGCAAGCCGGAGAGTGCTGCTGCTGAATCGAAGTCGGCCGACAAAGAGAGCAGGCAGCCAGCGCGAGACAACCGCAAGAGCGGCGACCAGGCAGAGAAGAAGCAGGAGACTGCAGCACCGGCCGCGCCGAAGCAGGAAAAGCCCGCTTCCCGAAAGAGCGACAAGCCGCCAGCCAGGGCTGCGGAAAAGAAGCAGGAAGCGCCCGCTGCTTCCGGCAAACCGCCCAGTGAGGCCGTGAAAAAGCCGGATGCCTCTTCAGAAAAGGAGGCAAAGCCGAAACTCAAACAGGTCGAAACAAAAAAGCCTGCCAGCCAGGATTCTGCCGGCGAAAGCGGGAAAACGGCCGCCGCGGACTGATCGCGGTTCCTGCCATTTGCAGGCATGAGCGGGCAGACCCAGCACAAGGTTCGATTGCTGCGCATCGGCGAGGAGGCCGATGCACAGCGTATCGACAACTTCCTCCAGAGGCACTTGAAAGGCGTTCCCAGGAGCCATATCTACCGGTTACTCCGAAGTGGCCAGGTACGTGTCAACGGCAAGCGCATCAAGCAGCACTTTCGCCTCTCCGTCGGTGACGAGGTCAGAATCCCGCCCGTCAGGACTGCGCAGGCAGCCGCGCCTGGAAAACTTACTGACCAGCAGAGGCAGCTTCTCAATGACTCCATCGTCTTCGAGGACAAGACGCTGCTCGTGATGAACAAGCCGTCCGGTATTGCCGTGCATGGCGGCAGCGGCATCAGCCTTGGGATCATCGAGCAGTTACGCCTGCTCAGGCCCGAGGAGAAAGGTCTTGAGCTGGCACACCGGCTCGATCGTGCAACATCGGGTCTGCTGATGATCGCAAAACGGCGTTCCGCACTGCGCACCCTGCACGCCCTGCAGCGCGAGAACCGGATTCGCAAAAGCTACCTGGCGCTCGTCCAGGGTGACTGGCCGGAGAACCGCATGCGCGTCGACGTGCCACTGAGAAAAAACCAGTTGCGCGGCGGAGAGAGAATCGTCACCGTCGACGAGGAAGGCAAGACCGCCCTGACACTGTTCCGCATCAAGGAGCAGTTCCGGGAGGCCATGCTCGTGGAGGCGGAACTCGGGAGTGGCAGAACGCACCAGATACGTGTGCATGCTGCCCACCTGGGCACACCCATCATCGGCGACGACAAGTACGGCGATTCAGAGGTCAATCGCCACTACAGGCAGCTCGGACTGAAACGCCTTTTCCTGCACGCCTGGAAGCTCGCGTTCGAATGGGGCGAAGAGGGGAAGATGCTGAAACTCACAGCGCCGCTCGAGCCGGCGCTGGAAGAACTATTAACGAAACTGCGCGTGGCCTGATGTATCAACTGCTGGTATTCGACTGGGACGGTACCCTCATGGATTCGGAGGCAAAGATCGTTGCCTGCCTGCAGGCGGCGGCCGCCGAGATGCGCCTGGCTGTTCCTGCAGAAAAGGATGCCAGGCAGGTGATCGGTCTTGGGCTGGTCGAAGCGCTGAAGATGCTATTCCCGGAAGATGACGAGACAACGCGCAAGGGGCTGGCGGAAGCCTATCGCGACCATTTTCTCGTCCGCAACAAGGCACGCTCGCGGCTGTTTCCGGGTGTGACCGAGACCCTGGAATCCCTTGCGGATGATTACCTGCTGGCCGTGGCGACGGGAAAGAGCCGGCGCGGGCTCGAGAAAGAGCTCGATGATTCCGGACTGCGGCTGCTGTTCCAGGCAACGCGCTGTGCTGACGAAGCCTTCTCGAAACCGCATCCGCAGATGCTCGAGGATATTCTCGACAAGCTCGGCATGCGGCCTTCCGAGACGCTCGTCATCGGTGATACCGAATATGACATGCGCATGGCTGCCAATGCGGGATCACAGGGTCTTGGCGTGAGTTACGGGGTGCATGAGCCGCAACGGCTGATCGACAGCGGTGCACTGGCGACACTTGATGCTTTCTCTGAAATGCCTGTATGGCTTTCGTCGCGATGAGTGACGCTCCACGGTCAGATCGCTGATACCTTTAAAACCAATTCTTCAATTCACAACGGACAGACTGCCATGACAACAGAAGAGGACCGCAAAGAAGAGACGGGCAAGAGCCAGGGCGACGGGCCGTGGGAACGGCAACTCGTCGAGAAGCTGGTCATGGCATCGACGCGCGAACAGGCGAGAGCACGCAGGTGGAACCTCTTCTTCCGCTTCCTGGTGCTGGGCTACTTCATCGTACTGCTCGTGATGTTTCTCTGGGGTGACGGGCTGACCGAGGCCGAAGCACACCTCGAGGAGCACACGGCCATCATCAGGATCAATGACATCATTGCACCTGACGAGCAGGGCATCTCTGCCAGCCAGGTCGTCAAGGGGATGAAAAAGGCCTACAAGAACGAGAAGGTCAAGGGGATCATTCTCGAGATCAACAGCCCCGGGGGCAGCCCCGTGCAGTCCGCACGCATCTGGTCTTCTATCCGCGACATGCGCGAGGAGCATGCGGATATTCCTGTCTACGCGGTCATCGGGGATGTTGGGGCTTCAGGTGCCTACTATGTTGCTTCCGCTGCAGACGAGATCTATGCCGACGAGTCGAGCATCGTCGGCTCCATCGGTGTACGCATGGGTGAGTTCGGCTTTGTGGACACCCTCGAGAAGCTCGGCATCGAGCGCCGGGTGCTGACGGCCGGTGACAGAAAGACCGCCCTCGACCCCTTCCTGCCACTGGAGGAAGCTGACAGGGCACATGCCGAAAAGATGCTCGCCGAGGTCCACGACCAGTTTATCGGTGCTGTGAGGCAGGGTAGGGGTGACAAACTCGTCGAGAGCGAGGAGATCTTCAGCGGGCTGTTCTGGAGCGGCAAGAGTGCCAAAGAGCTGGGACTGATCGACGGCTTTGGTGACAACCATTACGTTGCCACCGAGCTCATCAAGGCGGAGAAGATGGTCAACTACACCTACGAAGAAAATGCCCTGGATCGCCTGCTGCGTAAGTTCGGTGCCGGCGTCGGGGAAGCGCTGGCCCGTTACACGATGCAGTCGAGCCTGGAAATCCGCTGAGTCGGGCGCGCGTCAGGCGGGCTTTTGCAGGATGAGTTCGAGCACCGCCTTGGAGCCGAAGTAGGCAAGCAGCAGCACGAGGAAGCCGCCAATGGTCCAGTGCAGTGCTTTCCTGCCGCGCCAGCCGAAGCGGTAACGTCCCCAGAGCAGGATCGCGAAAATCACCCAGGCAACAAGGGAGAGCACTGTCTTGTGCACCAGCTGCTGGTCGAACATATCCTCCAGGAAGAGAAAACCTGTCACGAGCGAACCGGTCAGAAGCAGCAGGCCGATGGCGATGAACTCGAACAGCAGGCTCTCCATGGTCTGCAGCGGTGGCAACGCGCGGATAAAGCCCCCGGGCTGGCGGTTGTGCAAATGCCTGTCCTGCACCCACAGCAGCAGTGATTGCACGCTGGCGATGGCGAACATGCTCCAGGCCAGCAGCGAGGTCAGGACATGCAGGCCGAGTTCCCAGCTGGCCCCGCCCTTGAACAACATGCTCGACTTGGATATGGCCGCAATGAGAACGGCGGCACCAATGAAAGGGAAGAGAAAGATCGCCAGGTTCTCGACCGGCTTGGTGATTGCGGAGACCAGGGTGACCAGCGCGATTGTCCAGCCGGCAAGGCTCACCGCCTGGAAGAAGGCGAGGTTGATACCCTGGTCTGTATGCAGGCTGTAGTAGAGAGTCAGGGCATGCAGTGCTGCTGCGCTGAAACCTGTCGCTAGCAGCACGCCACGACCGATTTTCTCTCCTGTGTCAGGGCGAAACAGGCGGATTGCCGCGAGCAGGGCGGCAAGGATATAGAGAAGAGAGGTGAAAATCGGTAACAGCTGTTGCATGGCGGCATGATCGCACATTTCCGATAGCTGGAAAATCGCGAATTGATCAATCAACACCCTGCCCCTGACGTCACGCGAGGTCCAGCCAGCCACGACCGCTTCGGCTCCTGCAACCGTCGGCAGCAACCCCTCAAACCGCAGAGATTTTCATCCGGGCAGGACAAATGGGTATATAATCGATTGCTATTTTTTAATAGCCCGAAGAGCTGAAAGAGATGCTGCGAATTGCCGAGGAAGCCCTGACTTTTGATGATGTCCTGCTCGTGCCCGCCCACTCGAGCGTGATGCCCAAGGATGTCTCGCTTGCGACGCGTCTGACACGCGATATTCAACTCAACATACCTCTGGTCTCTGCAGCCATGGACACCGTGACAGAAGCCAAGCTTGCCATCGCCATGGCGCTCGAGGGAGGCATCGGCATCATCCACAAGAACATGACCGTCGAACAGCAGGCATCCCGCGTGCGCTGGGTCAAGAAATATGAAAGTGGTGTCATCCACGACCCGATCACGGTGTCGCCGACGACCAGCATCGGCGAGGTTCTCGAACTGACCCGCAAGAACCGTATCTCGGGTGTTCCCGTCGTCGATGGTGACGACCTGGTCGGCATCGTCACGGGGCGTGACCTCCGTTTCGAGACACGTACCTCCGAGCCGGTCAGCTCCATCATGACGCCCAAGGATAAGCTCGTCACTGTCAATGAGGGCGCCAGCCGCGAGGAAGTCAAGGCGCTGCTGCACCAGCACCGTATCGAGAAGGTGCTTGTCGTCAACGGTGACTTCAAACTGCGGGGCCTGATCACCGTCAAGGATATCCAGAAGGCGAGCGACTATCCGAACGCCTGCCGTGATACCCAGGAGCGCCTGCGCGCCGGTGCCGCTGTCGGCGTTGGCCAGGGCACCGACGAGCGTGTCGAGGCACTGGTCGAGGCGGATGTCGATGTCATTGTCGTTGACACAGCGCATGGCCATTCCCAGGGCGTGCTTGATCGTGTTGCCTGGGTCAAGAAGCACTTTCCCGATATCCAGGTCATCGGGGGCAATATCGCTTCCGCCGAGGCAGCCGTGGCGCTCGTCGAGGCGGGCGCGGACGCTGTGAAGGTCGGTATCGGC
>JASFPB010000158.1:0-5859 GCA_050116235.1 Chromatiales bacterium
TACGGGTTCCCGACGCTGCCAGTATCGCATCCATCTACTGGCTGGAACGGCAAATCGGGCGCAAGGCGGGTGGTTCGACCGGCACCAACCTCTGGGGCGCGTTGCAGGTCGCCCAGGAAATGCGCGACAGGGGTGAAGAGGGATCAATCGTGACCCTCATGTGCGACGGCGGAGAGCGGTATCTCGACACCTACTATGACAGGGAGTGGGTCAAAAGCGAGATTGGAGACATCGAGCCTTATGCAAGTGAGCTGGAAAGACTATCCTGAATCCGTCGATGAGTTCCCGGTGATCGCATGACCAGCCCTGTTCACTATTTCGCCTATGGCTCCAACATGTCCCGGATGCGCCTGAACATGCGCGTATCAAGCGCAAAACCTCTCGGCATCGCCACCCTTCAAGGTCACAGGCTGATATTCCACAAGATCGGCAAGGACGGC
This sequence comes from Chromatiales bacterium, assembly GCA_050116235.1. Lineage (GTDB taxonomy): Bacteria > Pseudomonadota > Gammaproteobacteria > Chromatiales > Chromatiaceae > Sva-25. The sequence goes on from JASFPB010000158.1 coordinate 441, forward strand.
TCGGCCAAGTGCGATGCCTGGCGAACAGGAGAACTCCCTGACGTTGTGCAGGGGGTGCTCTTCCGGCTGGAGAGCGATGAACTCACGACTCTCGATCATATTGAGGGAACCGGAGCGGGATACGAACGCTGCTCCGTGGTAGTTGCTGACAGCAGCGGCCGCACGATACGCGCAGAGACCTACCTGGCGACTCGTATCGATCCGGCGCTCAGGCCCTACACCTGGTACAGGGAACATGTACTGCGCGGGGCGCTTGCTGCCGGTCTGAGGAACGACTATGTGGCCGCAATCCGCGCAGTGCCGGCAGAGGCAGATCCCGACAGGCAACGGCATGCGAGGGAGATGGCGATCTATCAGGAAAGCCGGATCAGCCGGCAACCGAGATCCAGTTACCCCTCTCCCGGTTCGTAACCGGTCCGAGGCAATCCTCGATCTGCGGGCGATGAAGTGTCTCCTCCTTCTCGAGCAGCCGCACGAGCAGTTCGAGTTGCGCGCGGTGATCCTCGAGCAGTGCGCCGGCACGCTTCTCGGCCGTGACGAGCAGCGACCGCACCGCATCATCGACATCCTTTGCCGAACTCTCGCTGAAATGCCGTGGCTGGGCGATCTCGCGCCCGAGAAAGGGATGTTCCTCGCTCTCCCGAAGATCGACAGGCCCGATGGCTTCTGACATCCCCCAGCGCGAGACCATTGCCCTTGCCAGCACGGTGGCGCGGTGGATGTCGTCATCGGCACCCGAACTGACACTGCCAAGCAGCAGTTTCTCCGACGTGCGACCGGCCATCATGAGCGCAAGCTGGTCTTGCAGATACTGCTCGGGCAAAGTATGCCGCTCCTTCTCGGGAATCAGCTGGGTGCCCCCGAGTGCCTTGCCTCGCGGCAGGATCGAAACCTTGTAGAGCGGGTCGGCATAAGGCAGGAACCATCCCACAACCGTGTGCCCGGCCTCGTGGACAGCCAGACGATGGCGCTCTTCCGGCTGGATGCTCAGAGTCCGCTCTGTTCCGAGGATCAGCTTGTCACGCGCACTTTCGAAATGGGACATCTGGACACTCTCGCTGTTTTCCCGGGCTGCAAGCAATGCTGCCTCGTTGACGAGGTTCCTGAGATCCGCCCCCGAGAAACCCGGCGTGCCACTGGCAATTTTCCCGAGATCGATATCGTCGCCAAGTTTCACCTTGCGACTGTGCACCTTGAGGATAGCCAGGCGATCCTTGCTGTCAGGAAGGTCCAGCATGACATGACGGTCGAACCGCCCGGGGCGCAACAACGCCGGATCGAGCACATCCGGCCTGTTGGTTGCAGCAAGCACGATCACCGCCTCATGCCCCGAAAAGCCATCCATCTCCGCGAGTATCTGGTTCAGTGTCTGCTCACGCTCGTCGTGCCCCCCGCCAAGCCCGGTTCCACGAGTGCGGCCAACGCTGTCGAGCTCATCGATGAAGAGGATGCTCGGCGCCTGTTCCTTTGCGGCCTCGAAGAGCTTCCTGACACGCGATGCGCCAACGCCGACGAAGACCTCGATGAACTCGGAAGCCGAGATCGAGAAGAAAGGAACGCCGGCCTCTCCGGCCAGCGCGCGGGCGAGGAGTGTTTTTCCTGTTCCGGGCGCACCCATGAGCAGCACGCCATGGGGAACATCGGCGCCGAGTCGCCTGAAACGCTCGGGATCACGCAGGAACTCCACGAGTTCACTGACCTCGCGCTTGGCATTCTCCTGCCCCGCGACATCATCGAATGTCACGGGCGGCTTTTCCGCCTGCTCGACCGGTGGCTGCAGGAACTTGCGCAACTCGCTCTGGCCACCGACACCACCGATGATGTTGCGGCGTGCCTGCCGCATGAGCCAGTAGAAAAAACCCAGGAAAATCACCCATGGCAACAGGGCGATCAGGAAAGTGATCAGCGGGCTGGTGGTCTCCCCGTCTGCGACCTCCACCTCGACACCCTTTTGCTCGAGCTGGAGGAGCAATGCATCATCACCGAATTGCGGGATGCGCGTTCTGAAACGGGTTGCAAGCTCATTCGCCGGACCGAGGGTTTCCGCCGCATGCAATTCGCCTTCAACAGCATTCCCGCGCAGCGTAACACTCTTGATCCTGTCGTCGGCAAGCAGTTGCTTGAAGCTGGAATAGGCAACGTCTGCAACGGGCTCATCCGGCCCCGCAGGAAATCGCAGGACCACACTCACAAGCAGCAGAACGAACAGGACAACGAGCCAGTTGGGTATCCTCTGGAGCGGTCTCTGTTCACCATTCATCGCCGGTCTACGTCCTCATCCTGTTACTCATCACTCTTTTGATTTTATACCTTCCATGAAGCTGCTGCCGGGTCTGGCCGTGAATCCTGCACACAGAAGTAGTTTACGCATGACAATCATCAACAGGTATCGAGGTCGGGGATCTGGCCTCTGGAGGTATCTGAACAGAGGCGATGATCTGCTGAAGCCCGGCGAAAGGTGGGACGGCTCAGGCCCGACGCTTGACCGCCTCATCGTCGCCGGAGCCCAGTGGCCTGCCTCCGGTCAGCTCCTCGACGGTTGCTCCCATGCGCTGTTCGTAATCCTGCTTTGCGACCGAAACCCGGTAGGGACAGTGCTTGCCGTTGTCACAACTGTCGCACTTGATATCAGTCCAGGCGTAGGCAAGGGCAAAAGTCAGGCGTGAGAAGAAACTCTCCCCGCCCATGATCTCGATGGCACCGGTCTTGCGCATGCTCTGCATGAACTGGCGCTTCATGCGGGCAACAAGGAACTTGACGCCCGCGGCATCGAGGCGGTCCCGCAACTGCGTAAGAATCATCTCGCCGGTGGAGTCCAGCATATTGATCCCCTCGGCATCGAGAATGATGAATTTTGCGTCCGGGTGATCGGCAAAGACCTGCAGCACCTTGGTTTCAAAGTAGCCGGCATTGGCATAGTAGAGCGACATGTCAAAGCGGATAACGACAATGTTCGGACAGGTCCTGAGCTGCGGGTGGATTTTCAAATCACGAAAGGTGCCGTCATGGAAACGCGCGACCCTGGCAAAACGCGGACGCATGGTGCGGTAGATGAAAAGCCCCATGGAGAGCACTACCCCGACGAGGATCCCCTTGTCGAGATGCGGAGCCATGACGAGGGTCAGAATGAATGTCGTGACTGCGACGACGCCATCATGCTTTTCAGCCTTCCAGGCATGCAGGATCGGTTTTATTTTCACGAGACCGATGACCGCCATGATGATGATCGAGGCCAGTGTTGCCTGGGGCAGATGGTAGAGGAGCGGTGTCAGGAACAGCAGCGTGATGCCCACGACGAGACCGGTCACGATCGATGAAAAACCGGTGCGTGCACCTGCACCGATGTTCACAGCCGAACGCGAAAAGGAACCGGATACCGCGTATCCGCTGAACAATCCCGAAACGATATTCGAGAGTCCCTGCCCGACGAGTTCCTGGTTGGCGTCAAGGCGCTGACGCGTACGGGCCGCCATCGCTTTCGCAATGGAGATGGCTTCCATAAAACCGATCAGCGAGATGATGATCGCTGCTGTCGCCAGTTCGAGAATGATCTCCATCTCGAATCGTGGCAATCCAAACTCCGGCAGCCCCTTCGGAATGTTGCCGACGATCGCGCCGCCCTTTTCTGCATATCCGGTCACCCAGGAGAGCAGGGTCGTGAGCACCACGGCGATCAGTACGTTCGGCAGGGATGGTGACCATCTTCGCAATGCAACCATGATTGTGATCGAGATGATCGCCATCCAGAGAGTTGGCCAGTGCATGCTGTCGACTGCTGCCAGCAGGGTGTTGTAGACCGTCTCGTAATGGCGTTCTGCCTTCTCCGCATCAACCCCGAAGAGCTTGCCAAGTTGCGAGGTGCCGATGATGATAGCGCCCGCATTGGTGAAACCGACGACCACAGGATGCGACAGGAAGTCGACGATAACGCCAAGACGCAGCAGACCGAGCGCCATCTGGAAGAGCCCGATGAGGATTGCGAGCAGGGTGGCATAGACCAGGAAACCTTCGCTGCCTGCCGTGGCAAGTGGCTCGAGTGTGGCAGCGGTCATCAGTGAGACAACAGCAACCGGGCCGGTTGCGAGCTGTCGCGATGAGCCGAAGATCGCAGCGACCATCGGGGGAAGAAATGAAGCGTAGAGGCCGTAGTAAGGAGGCAGGCCGGCAAGCTGTGCGTAGGCCATCGACTGGGGTACCAGGACCAGTGCAACGGTTATGCCTGCGAGGATATCGACCTTCAGCGTGCCGGGGTCCCGCAGTTCGCCGATCTGGTCGAACGTCGGGATCAGCATGTACCTGAAGCGCCTGAATAGCTCCGATGCTGTCATCTGCCGGTTGTTATTATCTTCACGTGGTGTCTGACCGCCCCCTGAGATGCACAGGTCTAAACTTATCAGAATCATGCAGTAAAGACATCAGCTGTCGTCACAGGAACTGGCGCCCCGTTGATGCAGCGAGTCTCGGATTTGATGAATTCCTCCAGAATCCACATGGGTGCAGAGAGCATGCAACGCCATAGACTGTATGCATGAAGCAGTTTATGAGTATCCGCAGCCAGCATGAGGACGTCAGCGCCGTCGTCGATGACACGCTGCGCAAGCTCGCAGACATATCCCCGGGCGCCAATTTCGGTTTCATCTATGTCACCGATGCCATGGCCGATGAATTCGGCAGCCTGCTGCACCAGTGCAAATCCCTGACAGGCATCCGGCACTGGACCGGAACAGTCGGGCGCGGCATCATCAGCGACGATCTCGAGCTTTACGAACAGCCTGCCGCAAGCATCATGCTCGCCCGTTTCCCTGAAGAGAGCTTTGCGATGCTTCCTCTCATCAGCGAGCCAGGGGAGCTGGATCTGCTACCTTCAGCTCTGCAGACTTTCTCAACCAGCTTCGGACTGATTCACGGCGATCCGCTGAATCCGGAAACACAGCAGCTGATTACCGGACTGCAGCAGCGCCTCGAGAACGGTTTCCTGGTCGGAGGTCTCTCCTCCTCGCGTGATGCGCACTACCAGGTGGCTGATGATCTTCTCAATGGCGGCATTTCCGGCGTCGTCTTCTCCGAGGAGGTCGGTGTACTGACGAATCTCACGCAAGGTTGCAGTCCCGTCGGCGCCAAGCACCACATCACCAAGTCACAGGAAAATGTTGCCTTCACTCTCGACGACAACCCTGCTCTGGAAGTGATGATGCAGGATCTCGGTATCGAAGCATTCGATGCGCTGCAACAGCAGGCTGGTAATATCTTCGCCGGTCTTTGCATCGCCGGTAGCGACAAGAGCGATTACCGTGTCCGCAATCTGGTCGGTGTCGACATGGACAACAAGCTTTTTGCCATCAATGACTACCTCACCGAAGGTGAGGAGCTGCTCTTCTGCACCCGCAGCGAGGAGTCGGCCGAGCAGGACATGCGCCGC
>JASFPB010000159.1:0-5846 GCA_050116235.1 Chromatiales bacterium
GATGACTGAAATACTCACCCTCTTTCTGATCGGTCTTTTTCTGCCACTCTTCCCCCTGAGCATGATTTTCAACTGGCTGCTTGGACGAACAGGGGAACCCCTGTTGCGAGCTCTTCTCCTGCTGCTCTGGCCACAGGCGGGACTGCTCCTGATCAGCCAGCTGGATTTTCCTGTTCCCGACTGGTTTCTGTTACTTGCACTGGCATCATCAGGACTCTATGCCTTTCGTGCCCTTGCCCTTCGAGACGTCGGTGAATGGAGCGGTTTTCTCGCGACTTCTTCCTGGGCGTTTCTGTGGATTCCGGTTCATGCGGGTACCGCTTTCATGAACGTACAGCTCTATGCGCTTGGTTTCAGCGTACCGCTCGTCATGCTTGCTTTTCTCGGCGCAGGCCTGGAGCGGCGCTTCGGTGCTGCATGCACCGGCTTGTATGGCGGGCTTGCCGAATCCATACCACGATTTTCGACAATTCTCGTGCTTGTTGTTCTGGCGATCATTGCCACGCCGCTGTTTCCGGCATTCTTCATCATGCTCGTAACAATCACGCAGGCCATGAGTGTCATGCCTGCTGTCGCCGCCGGCATCGCCGTCGTCTGGTTGCTCTGGAGCTGGGCCGGCGCCCTGTTGCTCCAGGGCCTGGTCACCGGCACGCCTGACGACTCCCGGCCAGCCGATCTTCACACCGGGGCAATTCTGGGCTATGCACTGATCCTGGTGCTGCTTCTCATGGCTGGTTTTACCGGGATGGGAGTACTGCTATGACAATGGCCCTTGGGAAAAAGCTGGGCATCCGCTCGATGGTCTACGTGGCTGGCGAACCGATTCCGTTTTTCTGGCCCATGCGCTCATTCATCCATCACAACCCGCTGCATGGCCTGGAGGACCTGCCTTTCGCGGAGGCTGTCACTATCGGAAGCAGACTCTTTCATGGCAGGGGCTTCCTGCCACGCCGTGATTACAAGCGCTATCTTGCGGAAAACAAGGTAGCGACTGTTGAACTGGAAGCAGGTATTGAGGCATTTGTCGCGAAACAGGTATCTCTTCCCGGCATCGATCTCAAGCGCTGGTTAATGATTCTTTTAACCAGTCTCGATTATCCGGTCGCGCTCGATGGCAAGCTCGCCAATGCCAGCGATGTCCATGCAGCACTGACAAACAGGAAACGCGACATCGCACGACCCGTGGACGAATCAGCACTTGCAGCCAGGCTTCGTGCAGCGCTGCTCGGTGACCGCCCGGTCTACGAGGCCGTCGACCTCCTCTATGGGACGGAAATCCAGACCGACCTCGACGAGCTCGTCATCAAGACCTGTCTCGATTTCTTTGATGAGGGACAATCGGTCTGGCACATGCCCGGACGCGAACAGGGTCTTTTTACCGCCTGGAGCGACCTGGCGGCGCACCATGACCGACTCCTGCTCGATGGACTGCCTGTCGGCCGGATTCTGGCCGACAGGACTGAACCGGAAGAAGTCATCGCAGCCGTCATGGACAGCCTGGGGATTCCTCAGTCGGAATGGGTCGCCTGCTTTACGCGCGAGATCGCAAAGCTGCATGGTTGGGCAGGTTTCATTCGATGGCGAGCAAATGCGAAACACTATCACTGGACTCGACGCTTTCCTGCCGACCTGGTCGATTTTCTCGCCATCCGGTTGACTCTTGCACAGGCGCTGCTCAACACGCGCCGACACAGAAAGCTGCCTGTAACGCGCATGGCACTCGAGGATGCCATTAACACACATACGCGCGAGACCTGGTTGCGTTACGAACTGCACAGTGGCTCGATCCTTCCGGCCTGGTTGCGTCCTGTCGAACAGGCCCTGTTGCGCGGCCGGGCGCCGCTTGTCGACAAGGTGTTCGCAGACTACAGCCTTGCACGGCGCAAGTATGAGGCCGATACACAGGCAGAACGACTGCGCGAGCTTGCGGCTGCCTGCAAGGATGAAGATGTGCTCGACAGGCTCCCACCGGACCGGCTGGACGATCTGTTGCGCATTCTGCGGGAATTCGAGCGCGAGGAAGGCATGATCTGGCTGCATGCCATGGAGCAACATGCCATGGGCCGCCTGCTGGAAAACGTCAATCTCACATTACCCGAAGAGCGTGACAAGCGGCCATTTGCCCAGGCGCTGTTCTGCATCGACACCCGCTCAGAGCGGATACGCCGTCACCTGGAGAGCGCTGGCGACTACGAGACATTCGGTATCGCCGGATTCTTCGGAGTGCCGATCAGCTTTATGGAACTTGGCAAGGGCAGCGAGATGCACCTCTGCCCTGTCCTGCTCAAGCCTAAGAACCTGGTACTGGAAATAGCCACGACACCTGCCGGTGATGTTGCTGCGCTCTCCGTCCTGGAAAAACTGCTCCATGAACTCAAGGAGTCGGTACTGACACCCTACGTTACCGTGGAAGCGATCGGCATGCTCTTCGGTTTTGACATGATCGGCAAGACGATCATGCCCCAGGGCTACGCACGCTGGCGTCAGCGTCTCTACAGGGAGAAACCCGGTACTCACCTGCTGCTCGACAAACTCGACCGTGAACAGGCGGACTCGATTGTCCGTGCAGTACAGCGCGCCGTTGTCGGCAAGGCCGTCGAACTGGAGATCGGGCTCAAACCCGAGGTGATTACTGATGACATGGTACGCGAGCTTCGCGAGGCTGCACTGGGCAACACGACAACGGCTCCGACACTGCTGGAGGCATGCTCGCTGACAGACGAGGAGGAACGCGATTTTATTCAGCGCCTGCGTAATGTCTACCGCATCGATGCGGCATTCGCGCGACTGCAGATGGAACAGGTTGGACGTATCGGTTTCAGTCTCGAGGAACAGACCAATTTCGTTGCCCAGGCCCTGAGTTCGATTGGTCTCAAAAGCAGCATGTCACGTTTTGTCCTGCTCGTCGGCCACGGCAGTACATCGGAGAACAATCCCTATGAATCTGCACTCGACTGTGGCGCCTGCGGTGGCAACCACGGCCTCACCAATGCCAAGGCACTCGCCCACATGGCCAACAGGGCACAGGTGCGCAACCGGCTCCGCTACCACGGAATCATCATACCTGACGACACCTGGTTCATTCCGGCCATGCACGACACCGTCAGCGACCGGCTCATGCTTTACGAGCTTGAGCGGATCCCCTCGTCGCACGTGATCTACCTCGATCGGTTGCGCAGTGGCCTTGTCGCCGCATCGCGGCTGTGTGCTCAGGAACGTCTGCCCGAGCTGCAACTCAAGCCGGCACCCGTCGATCCGGGCACTGCCAATCGCGATGCGCATCGCAATGCTGTGGACTGGTCACAGGTCAGGCCTGAGTGGGGACTGTCGGGCAATGCCTATTTCATCATCGGCCGACGCAACCTGACTCGTGATTTCCCGCTCAAAGGACGTGCCTTTCTGCACTCCTATGACTACCGGGCCGACCCGCGACGACGGTTGCTTGAAAGTATCCTCACGGGCCCCCTCGTGGTCGGGCAGTGGATCAACATGGAACACTATTTCTCGACTGTTGATAATGAACGCTTCGGCAGCGGCAGCAAGGTGTATCACAACGTGGCCGGGCGTTTCGGTGTCATGACTGGCAATCTCAGTGACTTGCGCACAGGGCTCCCTTCCCAGACCGTCCTTAAACAGGGCCAGCCCTGGCATCAGCCGATACGCCTGGTAACAGTGATCGAGGCGCCGTTCGAACATGCCTGGCGTTCAATCGAAGAGGTCGCCACGATCAAGCATCTCGTTCGCAATGGGTGGATCCGCCTGATGATCATCGATCCCGAGAAGAAGGTCGCAAAAATCTACGCTGACGACGACTGGATCAGCCTGCCGCTACCCGTCGACGCAACTACTTCACAGAGTGAGTCCATCGCATCATGAAAAATCTCAACCTGAGCCCACTGAAGAAACTCGAAATCATCCTTGGCGGCGAACACCAGAATCTGGCTACCGACGTCCTCGACCGCGCCGGGGTTAAAGGCTATACGATCATCAACAACCTCTCGGGCAAGGGAAGCCATGGTTTCCACGAGGGTCATCTGATGTTCAACGAAGACGACGTGCTGGTCATGATTATCGCCGCTGTGCCAGAGGATCTTGTCGAGCCAATCCTGGAGGGACTGGCGCCTTTCTACAATGCACACTCCGGTGTGGTTTTCATTTCCGATATCCAGGTGACCCGCCTGGTCAAGTTCAGCAACTAGTTACCTCTGCTGGACTTGATGCCGGATCCGGCATGCACGGAATGAATCAAGCCAGGAGTAATCCCGGTGATATTTCTCAGGAGATGATCTCGATCGCATCCGCCAGTCGCTTCACAGGGACGATCTCGACATCCCCGGTCGTCTTCTCCTTCGGCCTGTTGGCCCAGGGGACGACAATGCGCCTGAAACCATGCTTGGCGGCTTCCCTGATGCGCTCCTGGCCGTTGGTCACCGGGCGGATTTCGCCTGACAACCCCACTTCCCCGAATGCGGCCGTCTCGCCTGGCAGTGGCTTGTCTCGCAAGCTCGAGATCACGGCCAGCAATACCGGCAGGTCTGCAGCGGTCTCCGTGATCCGTACGCCGCCGACGACATTGACGTAGACATCCTGGTCATACATGGCAATACCCGCATGGCGATGCAACACGGCCAGCAGCATCGACAGACGGTTCTGCTCAAGACCGAGCGTCACGCGGCGCGGATTGGCCAGCGGACTCGAGTCGACAAGCGCCTGCGCCTCGACGAGCAGTGGCCGGCTACCCTCGCGCGTCACAAGAATGGCACTGCCGCTGACGGCTTCCTGGTGACGCGACAGGAAGATGGCCGAGGGGTTGGAGACAGCTTTCAGTCCCTTGTCCGTCATGGCAAAGAGACCCAGCTCATTGACCGCACCGAAGCGGTTTTTCATGGTACGAATCAGGCGGAACTGACTGCCTGCTTCACCTTCAAAATAGAGTACCGTGTCCACCATGTGTTCGAGTACGCGCGGACCTGCAAGACTGCCCTCCTTGGTAACATGGCCGACAAGGATGACAGTAATACCGGTCTGCTTGGCGAAACGCACGAGCTGCGCCGTGCTTTCGCGCACCTGGGCTACCGCTCCGGGCGCCGATTGCAGCATCTCGGTAAACATCGTCTGGATAGAGTCGACGACCATGACTCTGGGCTGTTCGGCAGCAGCCAGGGCGAGAATCCGCTCAACCGATGTCTCGGTCAGCAGCCGGAGCTTGCCGGAATCCAGTTCAAGCCTGGCGGCACGCAGACTGATCTGGTCAGCGGACTCCTCGCCGCTGACATAGAGTGTCGCTACCTGTGCCGAGAGAATCGAAAGTGTCTGGATCAGCAAGGTCGATTTACCGATTCCCGGGTCGCCACCGATCAGTACGACCGAGCCGTCGACGAATCCGCCACCAAGCACGCGATCGAGTTCGCCGATGCCGGTCAGTGTGCGCGGTTCGTTGCGAGCAGAGACTTCTGTCAAATTGCGAATAACATTTGACCTCGTCTCCCCTGCATAGCCGACCTGCCGCTTCGGTTCAGGGCTGACAGCCGTCTCCTCCAGCGAATTCCATGCCTGGCACTCGGCACACTGTCCGGACCATTTCGGAAAAACCGCACCACATTCGCGGCACTGATACTGGGTTCTCGGCGTTTTCGCCATCCTTGCGGTCACTCCTCGTAACGATACTTGACGCGGCCCGTAAGCCGGCAAAAGAGTTCATAGGTGATCGTCCCTGCGGCGCGCGCAATCTCTTCGGCAGGGAGCCCCTCACCCCAGAGCACGACAGAATCACCGACACGGGGGTTACTGATATGACGAAGATCGAGCGTGATCATGTCCATGGAGACGCGGCCTGCAAGGGCGGC
>JASFPB010000160.1:0-5815 GCA_050116235.1 Chromatiales bacterium
TCTATTCGATCGAAGACCTTGCTCAGCTCATTCATGATCTCAAGAATGTGCAGCCGAAATCGCGCATCAGCGTCAAGCTGGTTTCCGAGGTCGGTGTCGGTACCGTTGCGGCCGGCGTCTCGAAGGCGCATGCGGATCATGTCACGATTGCCGGCTACGACGGCGGGACCGGCGCCTCGCCGCTGACTTCCATCAAGCATGCCGGCTCACCCTGGGAGATCGGCCTTGCCGAAACCCACCAGACGCTGGTCCTGAACCAGTTACGCGGACGCATCGCCGTGCAGGTGGATGGAGGTCTGCGTACCGGCCGTGACGTCGTTGTCGGCGCACTCCTCGGCGCAGACGAGTTCGGTTTCGCAACGGCACCGCTGATCGCCGAGGGCTGCATCATGATGCGCAAGTGTCACCTGAACACCTGCCCCGTGGGCGTTGCCACCCAGGATCCCGAGCTGCGCAAGCGCTTCCAGGGCAAACCCGAGCATGTCATCAACTACTTCTTTTTCGTCGCAGAGGAGATGCGCGAGCTGATGGCCAAACTCGGCTTCCGCACTGTCGACGAGATGATTGGCCAGAGCGACCGCCTCAACATGCGCATGGCCATCGATCACTGGAAGGCGAAGGGGCTTGATTACTCCCGCCTGCTTGCCAAGCCGGAAGCTGCCGAGGGCGTCTCGATCCACAACACAGAGACACAGGACCATGGTCTCGACAGGGCGATAGACCACGAGCTCATCCGCCAGGCGCAACCGGCGCTCGAGAATGGCGAGAAGGTTACGATCGATATCGACATCCAGAACGTCAACCGGACTTTTGGGGCCATGCTGTCGGGGCGCGTTGCCGAGCGTTATGGTCACGCAGGACTGCCGGATGACACCATCACGGTGAACGCGAGGGGAACGGCAGGCCAGTCGTTCGGCGCCTGGGTTGCCAGGGGCGTCACCATCAAGCTTGCCGGTGAAGGCAACGACTATGTGGGCAAGGGTTTGTCAGGCGGCAAGCTGATCATCTATCCGCCGGCCGAATCCAGGATCGGCAAGGCCGAGGAAAACATCATCGTCGGCAACACCGTGCTTTACGGCGCCATCTCGGGTGAATGCTATTTCCGCGGTGTTGCAGGTGAACGCTTTGCCGTGCGCAATTCGGGCGCGACTGCCGTTGTCGAGGGCGTTGGCGATCATGGTTGCGAATACATGACGGGCGGTATCGTCGTCTGTCTCGGCCCGACAGGGCGCAACTTTGCGGCCGGTATGTCGGGTGGTATCGCCTATGTACTCAACGGCAACGGTGATTTCGAGGAGCGATGCAACATGGCTCAGGTCGAGCTGGAGCCAATTCTTGCCGAGGACGACGCTCTCGAGGCGCTCGAGCACCAGGGTGGCGATCTCGAGACCAAGGGGCGTGTGGATGTCAGTCACGACATGACGCGCTTCGATGCCATACGCCTGCGCCAGCTTATCGAGAATCACCTGGCCTGCACAGATTCCGATGTTGCCAGGGAGATACTCGATAACTGGGATCAATACCTGCCGAAGTTCGTCAAGGTGATGCCTGTCGAATATCGCCGCGCATTGCTCGAAATGCAGGCGCAGCAAGAAGCAAAAGTTGCCTGAGGAAGAAGAATCATGGGTAAGCCAACAGGTTTTTTGGAATACGAACGCCAGGAGCGCAGCTATGCGCCTGTTGGCGATCGCGTCAACAATTTCCGGGAATTCGTTATTCCACTCGATGACGTGGAGCTGGGCAACCAGGGAGCCCGCTGCATGGATTGTGGCATTCCCTTCTGTCACATGGGCTGTCCGGTCGACAACCTGATTCCTGACTGGAACGATCTCGTCTATCGCGGCGAGTGGAAGGCCGCCAGTGACATGCTGCATTCCACCAACAACTTTCCGGAGTTCACGGGACGCATATGTCCGGCGCCTTGCCAGGAGTCCTGCACGCTGAATATCGAGGACATGCCGGTCACCATCAAGACCATCGAGTGCGCCATCGTTGACAAGGCGTGGGAAGAGGGCTGGATCAAGCCGGATATCCCGGAGCACCGCACCGGCAAGCGTGTTGCTGTGGTCGGTTCCGGTCCTGCCGGCATGGCGTGTGCACAACAGCTCGCGCGTGCCGGTCATGATGTTGTCCTCTACGAGAAAGAGTCCCGCATCGGCGGCCTGCTGCGATTTGGCATTCCCGATTTCAAACTCGACAAGAGTATCATCGACCGCCGTATGCGCCAGATGGCCGCCGAGGGTGTCGAGTTCAGGGCAAATACATTCATCGGTAAAGATGTTTCTGCGAAAAAACTGCTCCAGAATTTCGATGCCGTTGCACTGACAGGCGGGGCCGAGAAGCCACGCGATCTGCCAGTCCCGGGTCGCGATCTCAACGGCGTTTATTTCGCCATGGATTTCCTCAAGGCCAACACCAAATGGGTGCAGGGTGTACATGACGAGGAGCGTGTCATCTCGGCGAAGGACAAGCACGTCATCGTGATCGGCGGGGGGGACACGGGTTCGGACTGTATCGGTACCTCCAACCGCCATGGCGCGGCCAGTGTCACGCAAATCGAGATCATGCCGCGTCCGCCGGAAAAGGAAGACAAGGGGACTGTCTGGCCTGACTGGCCGAACAAGATGCGCACCTCGTCCTCGCAGGAAGAGGGCTGCGAGCGCATCTGGCAGGTTGCGACCAGGGAATTCCTCGATGATGGTAACGGCAACGTCAGGGCGCTGACCTGCGTCAAAGTCGAGTGGAGCAAGGACGACAAGGGCAACTGGCAGATGAGTGAAGTGGAAGGATCCGAGTTCGAACTCAAGGCTGACCTGGTTGCGCTTGCCATGGGATTTGTCCACCCGGTCCACGAGGGCATGATCGATGAACTCTGTGTCGCGCTCGACGCACGCGGTAACGTCAAGAGCGAAACCGAGGGTGAAAACGCCTACAGCACGTCACTGGAGAAGGTGTTTACTGCGGGTGACATGCGCCGCGGCCAGTCACTGGTCGTCTGGGCGATCCGCGAAGGACGCCAGTGTGCACACGCCATCGACAAGTACCTGATGGGACATACCACGCTGCCGCGATAGTCACGGTATTCAGACAGACCCACAGAAAACGGCCCTCGAGGGGCCGTTTTTTTTCAAGCCAGTTTTAGCGGCTGTCCGCGCCGATGAGAGGTGATGACTATGGGCCGCCAGCCGGGTCCCCGGTTACTGTCAGATAAGCCTTTGCGAGCGTTTCGCCTGCGGCATTCTCTGTCCTGAAGATGTAACTGCCGAGCCAGTAACCGCCCAGGTAGACCGTTTCGCCGTTGTTTCCGGTGCCGGCCATGAAGGATCTGTTATGAATTTCGAAGGGTCCGCCGCTTTCCGGAAGCCGGAAACTGATGGCGCACGGTTGGGTGGAGCAGTATCCCGTACACCCGGGCTGAAGGGTGACCTCATCGTAATTTCTTCGGTCACAAGCCGTTCCTGTCCCGGTGTCATCGCCGGGCTGAGAGGCGCAGCCTGCAAGCATGGCAACTGTTGCAAGCAGTGCCAGTATTCTGATGGTCATGTTTTTCTCCGATTGTGCTTTCACATAACTATAGAGTAATCATCGCTCGTGACCACTATTCCAGTCGGGTTGCGCTGGACATTTCATATAGCAGTTCGAGCATGTTGGTATGCCTGCCTGTCACAGATTGACCCGGTTGTTCCCTCTCCGGGGCAGGTGCAGTGAGAGAGTAACTGGTATCCGGGGTGCTTCTTGCTAGAGCACTTCCTGTGGATCGCTATCGAGACTCCATCGCAACTTGCGTCCCTGCTTCCGGTCGATCAGCCACGCAAGCAGACTGTCGAGTTGCCGGTGCAGACTGGATCTGTCGACAGATTGCAGCAGCAGATGCCAGCGGTAATGGCCGGCCTTGCGCTCCACGAGTGCCGGTAGGGGGCCGTGAATCTCCACATTTTCCATTTCCCCCGAGGCAAAGTCTCTTGCCTGCTGCATGAAATCCTCCACCATGGCAGCATCCAGCCCTTCGGCTCTGAGAAGGACCTGGTGGCTGAACGGCGGAAAACCTGCCTGCTGACGCAGGGCAAGTTCTTCACGTGCAAAAGCGCCGTAACCTTTCCGGATGAGTGTTTGCAGCAGGGGGTTGTCGGGGTGACGCGTCTGGATCAGGACGCGCCCCGGCTTGTCTGCGCGACCGGCTCGGCCTGATACCTGGACCAGCAGCTGGGCCGTGCGCTCCGGTGCGCGAAAGTCAGGGTTGAGGAGGCCATGGTCGGCGTTGAGGATGCCGACCAGCGTCACGTTCGGGAGATCATGTCCCTTGGCCAGCATCTGCGTACCTACCAGGATGGCCGCGTCGCTGCTGTGCACGCGATCAAGCGAGCGATCAAGGCTGCCCTTTCTGCGCGTGGAGTCCCTGTCGATGCGGATGATAGGAACATGCGGAAAGATTTCCGCAATGGTTTCCTCCAGCCGCTCGGTTCCCTGACCCAGAAAGATCAGGCTCTCTTCTGCACCGCATTCCGGGCATTTTGCAGGCTTCGGTTGCTGATATCCACAATGGTGGCACCAGAGCCTCGCTGCCCGGCGATGCCAGGTCATGCGTGCATCGCAATGCCTGCATTCCGCGATCCAGCCGCATTCATGACAGGTTAGTTGTGGGGCATAGCCTCGCCGATTCAGAAACAGGATGGTCTGGTTGCCGGCATCTGTCTCCTCGCGCACCGCGGCGATCAGGGCCGGAGAGAGACCTCGCCTGAGAGGCAGTTTGCGGACATCGATCAGCTGCATGGCTGGTGGCTTTGCTGATCCCGGCCTCTCCCGCAGTTTGAGCCAGCCGTATCGTCCATTGATGGCATTATTGAGACTCTCGAGTGAGGGGGTTGCCGAACCAAGAAGCGCCGGGATGCCAGCCAGTTTGGCCCGCATCACTGCGACATCCCGGGCCGAGTACCTGTGTCCCTCCTGCTGCTTGTAGGAGAGGTCGTGTTCCTCGTCAACGATGATCAGCCCCAGTCGGGGTATGGGTGTAAAGACTGCCGAACGGGTACCAAGCAGCAGGTCGGTGCGGCCTTTTTCAGCTGCGCTCCAGGCCTGTTCACGTTCGGAGTCACTGAGTCCCGAGTGCATCACCGAGACAGTGCCCGTAAGCCCGCTACTGAAGCGCTGCTGCAGCTGCGGGGTCAGGGCAATCTCCGGCACCAGTACCAGCACCTGGCGACCCTCCTGGATCAGGGTTTCCGCGATCGCGAGGTAGACCTCTGTTTTACCCGAGCCGGTAATGCCGTCGAGCAGCATGGGCGCGAAGCCGTTGCTGTTTCGCAGGGTTTCGACAGCGGATTCCTGCTCAGCCGTGAGTGCAGGGCGAGACTGAACGCTTCTTGCATCGCTTTCCGGCTCGATAAGGGTTTCCTCGACCAGCTGTTTCTTCGCAAGCCGTCGCAGCGCGCCGCGCACAGCCTTGTCGGAGGCCTGCAGCTCTGATGCTGTGACAGGCGTTTCGCTTTCGAGCAACTGCCGGACGATACGAAGCTGTACCGGTGCCCGGCGAAAATCGTCCGTCGAAATCTCCCTGCTGACCAGTCGCCAGGCCACCAGCTTCTGCGAGGCCTGCTCCAGTCCCTGACGCAAGCGTGCGGGCAAACTGGCTTGCACGACCTCACCGAGGGGGTGCTTGTAATAGCTGGCACACCAGGCGAGCAGCTCCCTATCGAGCCTGTCCAGTAGCGGGTTGCTGTCGAGTATCGCGACTGCCCGTTTGAGCCGCGAGGTATCGATGCTGGTTTGCTCGCAGACTTCCCAGATCACTCCTACTTTCGATCGGCCTGCGATTGGC
>JASFPB010000161.1:0-5813 GCA_050116235.1 Chromatiales bacterium
TGGTCGAAGCGATCAGGGAAGGTGTTGCAAAGGGACGCAAGGATCGCCGCATCGCAAAGGACCTCGCCGCCGATGTGGCCCCGCAGCAGATGGCCTACTGGATGAAAGAGCTGACCGAGATCGTGCTCCTCGACTACATCTTCAGCCAGCAAGACCGTGTCGGCAACATCGACTACACGCCCTACTACTACTGGGTCGAGAACGGAGAGCTCAAGCACAAAAAGGCGAAGGAGCATGCCGGGCGGGACGCCTCGGTGCCGGCCGATGCGCTGCTGATCCATCGCACCGACCTCAACGATAACGATGCGGGTGGCCGGGTCCAGTATGCCAATTTCACCAAGTCGACGCAGATGCTCGAGAAGCTGCGCCATATGGACGAGGAGACCTATCGCAAGCTGCTCGCACTCGACAGGGACCTCCGCAACGGAGGTGAAATTTACCGCTGGCTCGAGAGCAGCCTCGGTCTTTCGGCACGCGAGGTGAAACAGGTCGTGAAAAACACGGCTGCAGCGGCTGATATTCTGCGGACGACCTGCAACCAGGGAAAGATGCGTTTCGACCTGCATCCCCGCGAGTTCTTCGAGAAGGGCAAGGTGACGCCAGCGAAAGTCGACTGCGATGCGAATTGACCGCATTCTTGCGGCCCTGCTCTTCTGCTTTGTCCTCGTAGCACCGCTCGCAGCAGAGCCGCTGCGTGTCGTCATCATTTCCGACCTCAACGGCTCCTACGGATCGACAGATTATGCACCGCGCATCGACAGGGCCATCGATCGCGTCATCGAACTCAGGCCGGACCTCGTCATCTCGACGGGCGACATGGTGGCCGGCCAGCGCCGGCCGCACCTGGCCCGCAAGCATGTTCGCGCCATGTGGGCCTCTTTCCACCGCGTGGTCAGCGACCGCCTCGCGGCAGCCGCTATCCCGTTTGCGGTGACGCCCGGTAACCACGATGCCTCGGCCTACAAGGGCTTCAGGCATGAGCGGGAGATCTACCGCGACGAGTGGTCGTCCAGAAAGCCCGACCTGCGGTACCTGGACGACACCGATTACCCCTTTTTCTACGCCTTCGAGATGAATGGTGTGCGTTTCGTCTCGCTCGATGCGACGGTCCTGGGCCCGCTGCGTGGTGACCAGTTGCAGCGCCTTGAGCGCGTTGCGAAGGGAGGCGGCACCGTCGTCACCTTCAGCCACCTGCCGCTCTGGCCTTTTGCCGTCAATCGGGAGAAAGAGATTATCGGCGATCATGCTCTGGAGTCGCTCTATCAGCGAACCGGCGTGGACATGCACCTGTCGGGACATCATCACGCCTACTATCCCGGTGAGAAGGACAATGTTCTCTATGTCTCCCAGGCCTGCCTCGGGGGCGGAGCACGCAAGCTCATCGGTGACCGCCAGCGCAGCCCGCACAGCTTCACGGTTGTCGATTTTGATGACGATGGCGACATCAGCCTCTATGCATTGAAAGAACCGGACTACCGCACCCGGGTCGACCTCGAGACATTGCCGGAGCGCATCGACACATCACAGGCGACACTCCGGCGCATGGACCTCGCGCGCTGAGCCGGATACACGCCTGGAATCGTCTGGGCAATGCGGCGGCTTTGACATAGAATCCATTCTGGCCTGCCATCCACAGCGGTTGAATGAAAAGAACCCCTCGACTATCCCGGCGTCCGATCTCCATCCGCTGGAGCATCATGCGCAATCTTCTTCTGCTGCTGCTTTTCACGGGCGGGACCATCTTTTTTGTCTCCTACCACGCCTATTCGAAAGCTGTCGAGGAACTCTCGGTCGAGGTCGTTGAGCGTTATGCAGACCAGGCACGTGTCCACCTCGAGGGCTTCTTCGAGCCCGTGAAGAGAAGTCTGTTGGTCGCGCGGGAGTGGGGCGCGCAGGGGATGCTCGACATGGAGAATGTCGAGGAACTCAACAGGATTTTTGTCCCCATGCTTGAACAGACGGTACGCATCAGCTCGGTGAATATCGGCAGTTCGGATGGCGCAGGCTGGCTGTTGCTCGAACAGGAAGAGGGGTGGTTCAACCGTGTCGTTACTGCAGAGGAACAGGGTGAAGACGCCTATCTGCGTTACCTGGACAGGCAGGGGAGTCTGTTGCGAGCAGAGAGAAAAGGCCTCGGGTACGATCCACGCGAGCGCCCCTGGTACACCAATGCTGCCATCTCTCCCGGCCCGGGCGAAGTTTTCTGGACCAAACCCTATACCTTCTTCACGACCGGAGAGCCGGGAATCACCATCTCGAGTGGCTGGCGCGACCCCGCGAACGGCAAGATTTTCGTCATCGCCTTTGATATCAAGCTGATCGATCTTTCCGCTTTCACAACATCGCTCGATGTCAGCCCCAATGGAGAGGCCGTGATACTCACGGAGGAGGGTAACGTCATCGGCCTACCACGTGCCTTCGAGACGCGTGACCAGCAGAAGGCGTCGGTCATGAAGCATCTTGACGAGCTGGAGATCCCGCTGTTGCAGGCAGCTTTCCGCAATGACGGGACCTTGCAACAGGAAAAAGGCGTTTTCTCCTTTACGAGCGGCAAGTGGCACTGGTGGGGCGCGATCGAGACATACCCGCTGGGGAAGGTGCAACAACTGCTGATCAGTATCATGGTGCCCGAGAGGGATTTTCTCGGTGATGTCAGGCAACAGGCCAGTTACATGATCCTGATCTTTGTGTTGTCACTGCTGATTGCAGTCATCATGTCCTTCGTGCTCGCATCCAAATACAGCAGGCCGCTGCAGGCACTGGCAGAGAGAAGCCGGCGAATCCGCAGGCTCGAGCTGGAGGATGACCGTAAACAGGTCAGTTCGCACCTCAAGGAGGTCATGGGGCTCGTGCGTGCCCACGAAGACATGACATCGGGACTGAAGTCATTCTCCCGCTATGTGCCCGTTGAGCTCGTCAAGCAACTCCTGAAACAGGGTGAGGTGGCGAAGATCGGCGGTGTCACCCGGGAACTCTCGATTCTCTTTACCGATATCCGGGATTTCACCAGCATCTCGGAGCGGATGGATCCGGAGGAGCTGACCGAGCACCTGGCAGGGTATTTCGACCTCATGCTCAGCGAGCTCGGCAGCACCGAGGCGACCGTCGACAAGCTCATCGGCGATGCCATCGTTGCCTTCTGGGGCGCGCCCAACGATGACCCTGATTTCATTCGTCATTGCGTCGAGGCCGTCATCAACTGCATGGCAGCGCTCAAACGGTTCAATGCCGAGAGCGAGGCACGAGGGCTTCCGCGCTTCGACACCTGTTTCGGACTTGGAGCCGGGCCGGTCGTCGTCGGTAACGTCGGCTCGAGGGCTCGTCTTAACTACACGGCCCTTGGTGACACCATGAACCTCACCAGCAGGCTCGAGGCTCTCAACAGGCTCTATGGCACAGAGGCCATCGCCATGGAGAGGCTCGTACGCAAGGCGGGCAGCGACTATCTCTTCCGCAAGCTCGACCTGGTTGCCGTCAAGGGGCGCAATGAGCCGGAAACCATCTACGAACTCGTGGGGCGCGTGCAGGAAGTGCCTGCTGAGCGGCGCGAATTCGTGCAGCGCTACGAATCTGCTTTCGATCTTTACCTGCAGCGCGAGTTCGCCAGGGCGGTCGCGATCCTTGAAAGCCTCCGGCAGGATTATCCCGATGATCTCTCCGTTTCACGCCTGCTTCAGAGCTGCGCTCATTGCCTTGAAATACCCCCGGACCCGTCCTGGGACGGGGTCACACGTTACAACAGCAAGTAACTCCTTCTGGCCTGGCCGGGATATTTTCCGGCTCTCAATTTGGCAACCATTACCTATGTGACAAACGCGCCACGAGGCATGGGTGAGCTGGGTCGTAGTCATGCCGCCGTTTCCACGGATGCGTGAAGTACCTCTTGCTTCTTCTTCAGTGATCAGGGCGCGCTTTCCGCCTGCAGCCTCAGCAGTTACTATTGCAGCACGATAAGCATCAGTATGGCTATGGGGGCGGTCTCGCTTTCAGGGGCTGTCTGCGTGGGAGGATGGGGAACGAATGAAACAAGAAAGAACCATACACAGAAGCCTCGTGAAGATCATCGAGCCTCGATTCCGGGGGCGGGCAATGCCGAAGGGCGCCACAGGTCGAGGAGCAGTCGCTGCCATTTCACTTCTCCTGCTTTTTCTCGCGGGCTGCAGCAGCTTGCCCACAGACTATCCACGCACCCACAGCCAGGCGCTCGAGGCGCCGGAACAGACGAAAGCCGGGGCAAAGCTCGCAAGACTCTCTGAACAGCATCCCGGAGAGTCCGGCTTTGCGCTCCTGCGCAAGGGGCGTGCCGCTTTCACGTCCAGAATCGCCATGGCGGGGACCGCGGAGAAGACGCTTGACCTGCAGTATTACATCTGGGAAGCAGATTCGACTGGCAGGATTCTGGCGGAGCGCCTGATTCAGGCGGCTGATCGCGGGGTGCGCGTACGTGTGCTGCTCGATGATATCAACCTCAAGGGACGTGACGAGATCGTCGCTGCAATGGACGCCCACGAGAACATCGAGGTCCGGCTCTTCAACCCCTTCTCCAACCGCGGTATCCCGGCGCTGAACTTTATCACCGACTTCAATCGCGTCAATCACCGCATGCACAACAAGATGATGGTTGTGGACAACAGCGTGGCTATCCTCGGCGGGCGCAATATCGGCAATCACTACTTCGGCGTCGATACCCATGCCAATTTCAGGGATCTCGACATCATGGCCGCCGGCCCGATCGTGCGTGACATCTCGTCTGTGTTCGATTACTTCTGGAACGGCAAATGGTCCTTCCCGATTGCTGCGCTGGTCGAGGAGCCGCAAACCGGGGCGGACCTGCTGCTGGTCCGCGAGGCCCTGCGCAAGAAGATCGCCGAAGAGAGCTACCCCTATCCCCTCGACCAGGACGTCAAGCAGCTTCGCAACTACCTGCAATCCTCCAAAAATGTACTCATCTGGGCGCCGGGCTCTGTCCAGTGGGATGATCCTGCCGAGATCGGCAGGGAGGGACACACCAGCAGCATGGTCGAGGCGCTTTCTGCACGTATCAAGGATCTCGAGAACGAACTGCTGATCGAGTCGGCTTATTTCGTACCGATGGAAAAGGGCGTCGAATCCCTGGGGTCACTGGTAGCTCGTGGTGTCAGGGTGAGGGTCCTGACCAACTCGCTTCTATCGAATGACGTCCTCGCAGCGCACGCCGGCTATGCCAAGCGACGCAAGGAACTGGTTCGCAGAGGTGTCGAGCTTTACGAGCTGCGGCCGGATGCAGGTGTGGAGGACCGGAAGCTCTTCGCAGGCACATCAAAAGCTGCGCTGCATACCAAGGCAATGGTCTTCGATCGCAACTCCCTCTTCATCGGCAGCCTCAACCTCGACCCGCGCTCGGGCCTGCTCAACACCGAAATCGGTCTCTATGTCGAGAGTCCGCAACTGGCCGCCCAGGTGATCGAGTACCTGGATGAAGGCATCCAGTCCGAAAACAGTTACCGGGTGCAGCTCGATGCGGACGGCAACCTTGAGTGGCTGACGGAGACAGGCGGCAAACCTGAAAAATTTACGAGGGATCCCGGGTCCAGCTTCTGGCAGCGTTTTCTCAGTGGATTCATCGGAGTCCTTCCGGTCGAGGGGCAGCTGTAGAGAATCAGCCCTGGCTTTCTTGCTGTGGGAGCCGGTTGCCGGAGGTTACCCGGGGTAACAGAGAGGTCGCCAGAGCAGAAATAAAAAACCCCGCCGGTAACGGGCGGGGTTCATGTTATAGGAAACGATCAGACTCAGGGGGCGGGGTCGCTGATGTCGAAATCGACCTCGTTCAAACC
>JASFPB010000162.1:0-5812 GCA_050116235.1 Chromatiales bacterium
ACCCAGGCTGCTGCGCTCAAGCATTTCGGCCACTCCGTGACGACAACGCCATTCGGGTCGATCGCCGATGTTTTCCGTGAGGTCGAGGCGGGCAGCTTCGACTACGGTGTCGTACCGGTCGAGAATTCCACGGAAGGCGTCGTCAGTCATACGCTGGACCTCTTCATGAACTCGCCACTCGCAATCAGCGGCGAGGTCATCCTGCGTATCCATCACAACCTGCTCGGCAGGCAGAGCGACTGGCATGCAGCGAAAACTGTCTACAGTCACCAGCAGTCGCTGGCCCAGTGCCGCCGGTGGCTAGACCAGAATCTCCTGCATGCCGAGCGCGTAGCCGTCGGCAGCAATGCTGAAGCTGCCCGTCTGGCAGCCGGTGATGAAACCAGCGTGGCGATCGCCAGCACCGAGGCAGCCGCTCTTCACAAGCTGAGCGTGCATGCGTCAAATATCGAGGACGAGCCGGGTAATACCACCCGTTTTCTTGTCATCGGCAAGCAACAACCGGGCGTCAGCGGCGACGACAAGACGAGCCTGCTGCTGTCAACAAAGAACGAGGCAGGAGGCTTGCACCGTTTGCTCGCGCCACTGGCAGAGCACGGTATCAGCATGACCCGGATTGAGTCGCGACCCTCGAGACGCGGTGTCTGGGACTATGTCTTCTTCGTCGACATCGTGGGACACAAGGATGATCCGCAAGTTGCGGCCGCATTGAATAACCTGGAATCCGAAGCCGGTATGTGCAAGATACTTGGCTCCTACCCGAGTGCCGTTTTATGACTGACTGGCTGAAGAGAACTGCGCCCGGTATTGCCGGATTGCATCCCTATGTGCCCGGCAAGCCGCTTGAAGAACTCGAGCGCGAGCTCGGTCTCACAGAAACGATCAAGCTCGCTTCCAACGAGAACCCCCTTGGACCGAGTCCGCTTGGCTGGTCTGCTGCGCAAAAGGTTGCGGGCGAGATCAACCTCTATCCGGACGATACCGGCTATCGGCTGCGCCACAAGCTGGCTGAGCAGTTCTCCCTTGATGCCCGGGGCATCACGCTCGGATCCGGTTCGAGCGACGTCATCGACATGGTCGCGCGTACCTTCCTGTCGCCCGGTCTCAACGCTGTCTTCTCGGAGCACAGCTTCGCGATGTATCCGATCTACACGCAGGCCAGTGGCGCGGATGCACATGTCGCGGCCCCATATCCTGTCGATCATGCCACGATGCCTTATGGACACGATCTCGAGGCAATGCTCGAGCAGATCGATGCCAACACACGTGTTGTTTTTATCGCCAACCCGAATAATCCGACAGGCACCTGGATCGAGGCTGACGCACTCACGGCCTTTCTCGACAGAGTGCCGTCCGATGTCGTGGTCGTGCTGGACGAGGCCTATACAGAGTATGTGACGCTTGAGGGATTCCCCAATGGCCTGCAGCTGCTCTCGCTGTATCCGAACATGATCGTGACGCGCACCTTCTCGAAAATTTATGGCCTGGCTGGCCTGCGCATCGGCTATGGAGCATCGAGTCCGGCGCTGGCTTCCGTGATCCAGCGCGTCCGCCATCCGTTCAATGCCAACCTGATTGCGCTTGCTGCAGCAGAAGCAGCGCTTGACGACGAACAATTCCTTGCACAGAGCAGGCGCGTGAACAGCGCCGGGATGCAGCAACTCAAGCAGGGATTTGATGAGATGGGGCTGAAAACCATACCCTCTGTCGCCAACTTCCTCACCGTCGATCTTGAGAGGGAAGCGGCGCCTGTCAACCAGGCCCTGCTCGAGCAGGGAATCATCGTGCGGCCTGTCGCAAATTACAGGATGCCGAATCACCTGCGCATCACGATCGGCTCTGAAGTCGAGAACAGCCGTTTTCTGGCCGCATTCCGCCGGACGATTGGCAGATGAAGATTCGCAAGCTGGCTGTCATTGGCGTCGGACTCATCGGCGGCTCGCTCGCGCGCGCATTGCGAGCAGCCGGCCGGGTGGACGAGATAGTCGGTTGCGGACGCAGCTTGGAAAATCTCGAGAAAGCGGTTGAGCTTGGTGTGATCGACAGCTACACACATGATATCGGCGAAGCCGTCGAGCATGCCGACATGATCTTTCTGGCCATTCCTCTCGGTGCCATGCGCGATGCCTTCAAGGCCATGAAGGGGCACCTCGCCGAGAAAGCTGTCATCACCGATGGTGGCAGTGTGAAGGGGAGCGTGATCGGTGATTGCGAGGCTGTTTTCGGAGAGATCCTGCCAAACTTCGTTCCCGGACACCCGATCGCCGGTACCGAGAAAAACGGTGTCGAGGCTTCTTTTGCCGAACTCTATCAGAACAGGCGCGTCATTCTCACACCGGTCAGCCAGACCGACGAGTCTGCAATTGCACGCGTTCATGCCATGTGGAGTCACTGCGGCGCCGAGATCAACCGCATGTCTCCGGTCGATCACGACCGCGTACTTGCTGCGACCAGCCATCTTCCCCACATGCTGGCCTTCGCGCTCGTCGATATGCTGTCACGTGTGGATTACGAGGAAGATATCTTCAAATATGCCGCCGGTGGATTTCGTGATTTCACCAGGATCGCCTCGAGCAATCCCGTCATGTGGAGAGATATCTGCATAGCCAACAAGGATGCGGTCGCATCACTCGTTGAGTCCTATGCCGACGAGATGATGGATCTTGCCAGGGCGATACGCGAAGACGATATCGATACACTCACGCGCATGTTCATGAACGCCAAGAAACACAGGGACGCCTTTATCGACGGCATCTGATGGACAAGTCTGCTCTACAGGCGCATGATGTGCCGACAGAGCGAAGTGAAACGCCACCGCTCTCTTCGGATGGCATCTTTACATTCCCCCTAATACTCACCGGATAGAACATGATTATTGCCAACAACAAGGTCGTTTCCATTGCATTCACGCTGACCGACGGTCAGGGCGCTACTCTAGACAAAACCGAGACGGGCAAGCCGCTTGATTACCTGCATGGTGCCGAGAATCTCCTTCCGGGCCTGGAGAAGGCATTGACCGGAAAAGAGGTTGGAGACAATTTTCAGGTCTCAATACCGCCGGAAGAAGGCTTCGGTGTTATCAACCCCGACCTGATCCAGTCCCTCCCGGCATCGCAATTCGAGGGAATCGAAAAAATCGAGCCCGGCATGGCATTCGAAGCGAAAGGCGCCGGCGGGCAGGTCGAGCATGTCATCGTCGAGGCTGTCGAGGGTGATACCGTGCGCATCAATGCCAACCATCCGCTGGCAGGTGTCACACTCAATTTCGATGTGACGGTTATGGCAATTCGTGATGCGGATGAATCAGAAGTCGCACACGGGCATGTTCATTGAGTGCAGTGTCTCGCCCGGGTGACGGAGACGCGCTGAAGACTTTTCCCGCTCGCATCACTCCCTGGCGAGAGAGGAGTCGATGATCTCGATCCAGTGCCGGACCTCGGTCCCGGTTCCTGATTGCAGATGCATCATGCAACCGATGTTGGCAGTGGCGATGACCCTGGCGTTTTCCGCATCCAGCTTTTCCAGCTTGTTGTCGCGCAGTTGCGTGGCCATCTCCGGCTGAAGGATCGAATAGGTCCCGGCTGATCCGCAACAGAGATGCGGGTCCTGCGGAGTTCTGACAGGAAAACCGAGTTTTTGTAGCAGCCCCTCGACCGTCTCTGCCTGACCGAGACCATGCTGGAGCGTGCAGGGTGCGTGGAAGCTGATCTCCGGGAGAGAGTCGCCCAAATGCAAGTCAGCGCTGTCCAGGGCTTGCGAGAGGTATTCACTGATGTCCATGGCGGCGCCGGCGATGCGTTCGGCTTTTGCCGCGTAGGCAGAATCGTCTCTGAGCAGATAAGGATACTCACGGATTTCGAGGCCACAGGCACTTGCGGTGGTGACGATTGCCTCGGCCCCGGCATCGAGGTGGGGCAGCCAGCTGTCGATGTTGCGCCTGGCGATCTGCTCGCCAGCAGGAGTGTCGCCAGTGTGATTACTGACAGCGCCACAACAACCTTCACCGCTGGCGGTAATGCAGCTGATTCCAAGCCGGTTGAGCACCCGGCTGGCAGCGGCGTTGATACTTTTTGCTACGACCTGCTGCACACAACCCTCGAAGAGGATGACACGTCTCGCATGCTGCTGATCAGGGCGTGATCCCGGGTTCCGTGTGACCGGCATTTTTGCTTTCAGTGCTGCCGGCATCAGCGGCCTGAAGATGGAGCCGAGCTTGTAGAGAGGCGCAAAGCGCGCAGGGTAGGGCAGCAGGGTGCGCATTCCCCAGCGCATGAAGCGCTGTTTGAAAGGACGCCCGACATGTTGCTCGACTGTCTCTTTTCCGATCTGCAGCAGATTGTGATACCTGACCCCTGAAGGGCAGGTGGTTTCGCATGAGCGGCATACCAGGCAGCGATCGAGATGCTTGAGCGTCTTTTCCGTGACGGCAGTTTCCTCGAGTGCCTGTTTGATGAGATAGATGCGTCCCCGTGGCCCGTCAAGTTCGTCCCCGGTCAACTGGTAGGTAGGGCAGGTTGCAGTACAGAAGCCGCAGTGCACACAACTGCGCAGGATGCTGTCGGCCTCTTGTCCCGACTTCGATGACAGGAGTGATATCGAGAGGTTTGTCTGCATCAGAACTCCCGGTAGAGGCGTCCTTGATTCAGGATGGCTTTCGGATCGAAAGCCTGCTTGATACGCTTGTGCAAAGCCAGCATCGCCGGCGAAAGCGGCATGAAGGCGTCTTCCGGGTCCGGCGGATTGCGAAAGGCCGTTGCATGTCCACCGGCTTTTTGCGCAATCTTCCGGATTGCAGGTGCATCTGCTTCACTCAGGAGCCAGCGTTGCGCACCGCCCCAGTCAATCAGCTCCTCACCGGGCAAGTCGATCGCGGGTGTGGCCTGTGGTAGCGAAAGTCGCCACAGCGGCCTGGTCGAGTTGAAGAAGGGGTGGGTCTGTTCGCGAATATCCTTCCAGAATCCGGTCGCTTCCGAGACCTCGCCCCCAAGGTGATCGACGGCGGAATCGATTGCCGCTTCGGCCCCGGAGAGGCGTATCGAGAGTACGCCCGCGTGCCATACAGCGGCCGAGATCGGCAGAGGTTGTCGTGAAATCTCAGTGATTCGTGCCAGCGCTGCTTCCCGGTCGAGTTCCCGGGAGAGTGTCACGCTCTTCTGTGGCAGGGGCACGACCTTGATGCTGACCTCTGTGATAACCCCGAGAGTCCCGAAGGCACCGCACATGAGTCGTGAAACATCATAGCCGGCGACGTTCTTGATGACTTCACCGCCAAAACGGAGCAGCTCGCCCTTGCCGTTGATGATGCGCGAGCCGAGGACGAAATCGCGTGCCGCGCCTTGCCAGGGACGTCCGGGGCCCGACAGACCACTGGCGATCGTCCCCCCGATCGTCGCACTTTCACCGAAGGCGGGCGGTTCAAACGGAAACCGCTGTCCCCGCTCGGATAGCGCAGTCCTGATCTCTTTGAGCGGTGTCCCTGCTTTCGCCGTGATAAAGAGTTCTTCGGGCTCATAGCTGACGATGCCTGTCATCTCCAGTGTACTGAGTACCCCGGCATTTCCCCGGGGTCCGAGAAAATCCTTGGAGCCACCGCCCGAGATGCGGAGACGGTTGCCGGTCTCGAAGGCGCTGCGGACAGCCTCCTGCAGTTCCATCAGAAACGCTCCAGCTCGGGGAAGGGCAGTTCGCCATTGTGGACATGCATTGCGCCGAGTTCAGCGCAGCGATGAAGCGTTGGCACGGCTTTCCCCGGATTCAGTAATCCGTGGGGATCGAACGCCTCCTTGACGGCATGGAATTGTGAGAGTTCGAG
>JASFPB010000163.1:0-5669 GCA_050116235.1 Chromatiales bacterium
GCAATGGTTGACTGGATAATATGATAGCCGGCACCCAGCGGGTCATTCTGCGGGTTGAGCAAGGTCAGTACCCTGCGTTTCTGGTACTCGTGCAGGAAGGAATCGAGGATGTCCGGGTAGGTGACGATGATCCCGATACCGACTGCCCCGGCGATACAGGTAAACAGGATGAGGCGCCAGCTGAGACCTGCGAAAAAGAGCACGAAGATCCCCGCTGCGGCGACCAGGATCGCGGTACCCAGATCCGGCTGCTTGATGATCAATGCCGCAGGAATCAGGATCAGGACAAAGGCGGTCGCCTGGTGCCAGATACGCGCTGGCAGTTCGCGGTTAGCCATGTACCATGCTGCCATCATTGGCACAGCGACCTTGACAATTTCGGAGGGCTGGAAACGGAATCCGCCGAACTGGAGCCAGCGCTGTGCGCCCTTGCCGATATCGCCGATGAAAAGAACGGCGACGAGCAGTGCGAGACCGAGAAGATAGATCCATGGCGAGGCCTGCTTGAGTCGTCCGGGCGGAATCTGCGCAATACCGATCATGACCACAATCGCGAGTCCCAGATGGAGAAGCTGGCGCTTTACAAGGCCAAGGTCGTTCCCGCCAGCGCTGTAGAGCACGGCCAGGCCAAAGCCACACAGGAGCAGGAGGCCTGTGAGGAGTGGCAGGTCGATATGCAGTTTTGGCAAGAGTGGTTTGGACTGTCTTTGCGGCATCGTCAGGATACGCTCATTCATCAGTCACCTCCTGTGCCAGTGTCTGGGCGGGTTTCGCGGGTTGTATGCCGAACCAGGCATCCATGACCTTGCGCGCGATGGGGGCGGCTGTGGCTCCGCCATGGCCACCATTTTCAGCGATCACTGCCACGGCGATCTGCGGGTCCTCCGCCGGCGCGAAGGCCATGAAGAGGGCATGGTCATGTTTTTCCTTCGACAGTTTAGTCTCGTCATATTCTTCGTTCTGCTTCATCGAGACCACCTGTGCAGTACCTGTCTTGCCGGCAATCCTGTAGTAATCGTTGCGAATTCGCTTGGCAGTACCCCGTTTACCTTCGGTCACGGCGAGCATGCCGTCAATGACCTGTTTCCAGTGAATGGGGTCTCTCTTCTCAATGCTTTCGAGAGCCGTCTCTTCGGACAGTGTCGAGAGGTTTCCGATACGTGCTGCCAGGCGCGGCTGGATAAGCTTGCCATCTGCGGCGAGCACGGCAGTTGCATAGGCGAGTTGTACGGGAGAGACGAGAAAGTATCCCTGGCCGATGCCTGCGTTGACGGTGTCGCCCGGCAACCATGATTGCTTGTAGCGTTTCTTCTTCCAGGCTTGCGAGGGCAGTATGGCGCGTGTTTCAGCAGGCATGTCGATACCGGTGCGCTTGCCGAAATGGAACCCGGAGAGATATTCCTGCATTTTTTCGATACCCATGGAATAGGCGAGGTCGTAGTAGTAGACATCACAGGACTGCTCGATGGATTTTTCGAGGTCTATCGTGCCATGACCGCTACGCTTCCAGTCACGAAAGGTGCGACCGGCATTCTTGATCTTGTAGTGGCCGGGACAGTAGATGGTCTGCCTGTGATTGACGGTGCCCGTTTCGAGGCCTGCCAGGCCGATAAAAGGCTTGACGGTCGATCCGGGCGGATAACTGCCGTTGATGGCGCGGTTGAAGAGTGGATTTCCGCTATCGTCGCGCAGGGCATTGTAGTCCTTGAAACTGATGCCATTAACGAAGAGATTGGCGTCGAACGAGGGTTTGCTGGCCATGGCGAGGACCCCACCGCTCTTGACGTCGATCGCGACAACGGAACCCGAGTGCTCGCCGAGCGCCTCGAACGCGACCTTCTGCAGTTCGATATCGAAGTGGAGCTGGATGTCCTCGCCCATGGACGGTGGCTGGGTTTCGAGGATTCGGATGATATGACCCGCGGCGTCAATTTCGACACGTTGCACGCCAACATCGCCATGCAGCTGCTCTTCGTAGAAACGTTCGAGACCTGTCTTGCCAATGTGCGACGTGCCGGCATAGGCGGCCTTGTCGATGCGTTCGACTTCCCGCTCGTTGATACGGCCGATGTAACCGATGACATGCGCAGTGAGTTCACCGTGTGGGTAGTAGCGCCGCAGATTCACACCGAGGTCAACCCCGCGAAAACGATGACGCTCGACAGCAAACTGCGCCATCTCCTCATCCGTGAGGCCGGTACGGATGGGAACCTGTTCGAATCGGCGCACGCGGCGCTTGAGCTTCTCGAATCGTTGAATGTCATCCTCGGTGATGGGGATGATGTGCTGCAGCTCGGCAATGACGGCCGGTATGTCCTCAACCTGGTCGGGGGTGATGAAGAGGTCGACACTTGTCATATTCTGCGCGAGCACGACACCATTGCGGTCGAAGATCTCGCCGCGTGCCGGCGGCAGTGGCAGAAGCTTGATACGATTGTCTGTCGCCAGTGTCTTGAAATGGTCGTGATGCTGGATCTGCAGCCAGTAGAGTCGCAGCAGGATGGCGGCGATTGCCACAACGACGAAGAGCATGGCCGCCAGTGACCTGGCGATAAACAGGCGTTTCGATTGAATCTCTTTCTGGTCGGGTCCCCGCATCTCTCTTCTTTCCGGTTAACCGAGTCGCAGCTTGCGGTTGAAATTCCTGAACAGCAGACCGAGCAGCGGCCAGAACAGCATGCCGATGAGGGGTGGCAGCCAGAAATAGATATCTGTTGTCTGGCCGCGCGTCATCCCGAGCACGATCGCCATGATGATGCGTTCAATCAAAAGTAGCATGAAGACGGCAAGGGCCTGTTGCCAGACAGGCATCAGGTACAGCCGCTTCCGGGTTGAGATAACGATATAGATCGCCATTGCATAGGCCAGAACGTGTTGACCCAGCAGGGCATCGAGCATGACGTCGACGAACAGGCCGACGATCATGGCCGTGAAAATCCCGACACGATCGGGAAACAGCATGCTCCAGTAGATCAGGACAAGCAGTGGCCACTGGGGGCGCAGCTGGATGGCCCAGTCCGGTAGCGGAAAGACCTGCAGGATCATGGCGAGCAGGATCGTCAGGTAGATGAAGAGAGTGCCACGTGGCAGCAGGCTGTCAACCATTGCCGGGACTCTCCGCCTGGCTTGCGCTGTTATTCTCCCCGGGCATTGTCTCGTCACTGGCGGTTTCCTCTGCCGGAAGGTCCAGCGAACCGTCGATACTCCAGACGAGCATGACATCGTGGTCCTGTGCGAGGTTGGCCAGTGGTGTTGCCACAACAATGCTTGCGCGCATGTCTTTTCCCTTTTCGATCGAGGTGATGCGTGCCACGGGGTAATCGGGAGGGAAACGCCCTCCAAGCCCCGAGGTCACGAGCATGTCGCCGACAAGGATGTTGGCACTGTCGGGCAGGTAGGGCAGTTCGAGCCGGTCGATGCGTCCGGTTCCAAGGGCAATGGTACGCAGGCCTGTGCGCAGCACACGGACGGGGATCGAGTGCAACGTGTCGGTGATGAGTAGTACGGTAGAGCGGAAGGGGGTCACGCGTGTCACCTGGCCCATCACCCCCTTGTCGTTGATGACTGCCTGGCCGGAGTAAACACCGGCTGTGCTCCCCCTTCCAATAATGACCTCCTGCTTGTAAGGAGAGAGATTGACGCCGACGAGCTCCGCGAGGGTGACACGGTCGCCCACGCTGAGGGAGGCGCTGAGCTGGGTGCGCAGACGGCTGTTCTCTTCCTCGAGTGCCTGGAAGCGCAGCATTCGTCCCTGGAGTTCGCTGTTTTCGGCAGTGAGCCGCCGGTTTGTGCTGATCAGCGTCTGGTGACTGGTAATTTGCTCATTGAGCCAGCCGAAGATATTGGCAGGGACCGCTGCAATCATGAAGAGTGGTTCGCTGGCAACCGCGACCGAGTCGCGCAGTATCTCGAGTCGCTGGTACTTGTGATCCATGACCATCAGCACGACTGCGATCAGCATGGCAACGATCAGGCGTGTATTCGAGGATGGTCCTTGTGAGACGAAGAGTTTGATTGTGCCGCTCTCGCTTCAGGCCTCTACTCCAGTTCGAGCATGTCACCGCCACGTTCATCGAGGAGTTCGAGCGCACGACCGCCGCCACGTGCAACACATGTCAGGGGGTCTTCCGCCACCACTACCGGCAGGCCGGTTTCCTCCTCGAGCAGACGGTCGAGGTCTCGCAAGAGGGCGCCACCGCCGGTAAGAACGATGCCGCGCTCCGCAACATCTGCCCCCAGTTCGGGGGGAGTCTGTTCGAGAGCCTGCTTGACGGCACCAACAATTCCGGAGAGCGGTTCCTGCAGCGACTCGAGGATTTCGTTGCTGTTGAGAATGAAAGAGCGTGGAATACCCTCGGCAAGGTTGCGGCCCTTGATCTCGATCTCCTTGACCTCGTTACCGGGATAGGCGGTGCCGATTTCGTGCTTGATGCGCTCCGCGGTTGCCTCGCCGACCAGGGTGCCGTAATTCCGGCGGATGTAATTAATGATGGCATCATCGAAGCGATCCCCGCCAACACGCACCGAATTGGCATAGACAATTCCGTTGAGCGAGATGATCGCTACTTCAGAGGTTCCGCCACCAATATCCAGGACCATGGAACCGCGAGCCTCGTTGACGGGCAGGCCGGCTCCGATTGCTGCAGACATCGGTTCGTCGATCAGGTAAACCTCGCGTGCGCCTGCGCCAAGCGCCGACTCCTTGATGGCACGCCGTTCGACCTGTGTAGAGCCTACAGGTACGCAGATCAGGACGCGTGGACTGGGACGCATGAAGCGCGACTCATGGACCTTGTGGATGAAGTACTGCAGCATCTTCTCGGTCACCGTGAAATCGGCGATGACACCATCCTTCATGGGGCGAATCGCCTCGATGTTGTGAGGCGTTCGGCCGAGCATGCGCTTTGCTTCTTCCCCGACGGCTGCAACCGATTTGGTGCTGCCGCGTGCCTTGTCGGTGCGGATCGCGACGACCGATGGTTCGTTGAGGACGATGCCCTGGTCACGGGCATAGATCAGGGTGTTGGCGGTACCGAGGTCGATCGAAAGATCGTTGGAGAACATGCCACGAAAGCGGTTAAACATTGGCGCTCTTTTCCGTAAATAGTTGTTACTTCAGACTGGATTGCGGGACATGGACTCCCGTTCCGCATAAGCCCGCTAATCTAGCAATCAGGAGGGGGTTGCGGCAAGGAAAACATGGTTACGGGGACCAAGGGTTTTTCCCTGTTTTTTATGGTCGCAGGGCATGCGCCGGCTGTCACAGCTCGCCTGCTTGTGGTACCTTTGGCGCCTTTCCGGGACTAAAGTTCCATTCCGAGAGAAACAGCTGTATTTCGAGCGGGTTCCCAATGAGTTTTGATCAATCCGATGTGGAAAAAATCGCCCATCTGGCGCGTCTGGCCGTCCCGGCCGAAGAGGCCCGGGCACTTGGCGGCGACCTGTCGCGAATTCTTGACCTGGTCGCACAGATGGAGCAGGTGGACACCAGCGCCGTCGAACCGATGGCCCATCCGCTGCAGATGACCCAGCGCCTGCGCGTTGACCGTGTGACCGAGGAGAATCAGCGGGAACTCTACCAGTCCGTTGCCCCGGCGACCGAGAAAGGCCTCTACCTGGTGCCCAGGGTGATCGAGTGATGCACGAGAAGAGTGTCACGGAGCTCGCCG
>JASFPB010000164.1:0-5652 GCA_050116235.1 Chromatiales bacterium
CCCGGGATCGTTGCGAAGGATCGTAACCTCTCCAAAGCAGCACGGGAGCTCAGGGAGTGGATCTATCACACCCGTAAACTCGAACTCTACCGTGTCCGCAAACCCCGAATGGAATCGCGTCCCGGTGAAACAGTTGGCGACTTCAGGGTTCGCATCAACGACCGGCTGAATGACGAAAAAGAGGCCGAAATCGAAAAACTCAAGGAACGGTATGCGAAAAAAGAGAAAACGCTGCTCGACAGGCTTGATCGCGCCCTGATGGCGCTGGAAAAGGAGAAAAGCGACTCGACCGGCTCTCTCATCAAGGCGGGTATTACCGTGCTTGGCGTCTTGTTCGGCAAGTCACGCGCCTCGGTTGGCACGGCCGGTACGCGTGTACTCAAGGAGCGCGGGGATATCAGCAGGGCCGAGGAACGTGTTCAGAAAATCGAGATGGATATCGATGCGCTCGAGGCCGAACTGCTTGAGAAGATCGACGCACTGGACACGCGCTTCAACATCGAGGATATCGCCATCGAGGAATTTGCAATCAAGCTGCGCAAGAGTGATATCGACGTCGACCGGATCGCGCTGGTTTGGAGCACCGATTGATTTATGCAACTATCTTGCGAGGCATTCAGACGACTAGCCTGATGCCCGCCGTATATCGCGCTTGAGCAGGTAATACCCCCGCTCATGCCAGAGGCGCTTTTGCGTCTCTTCATCTGCATCCCAGAGTTCTCCATCCTTCAGAATACTGCAGGCCCGCTGTTGAAAGCCCCTGTTGAGCTCATCATCCTGAATGTGGTCACTTCCACCGAAACAGCAGACTTCGTAGAGATCGACGACATCGGCAGTCAGATTGGTGTGCTCGTAACCAAGCCAATGGGTCAATTCGTGGAAGACCAGGCCCGGCAAGTCGCGATAACGGTGCATGCCATCGAGATGCAGGGGCTTTCCCGTGAGATGATCCTCAATCAACGGCTCGCTGAGCTTGAAAAAATCACGATAGGTGGTGCGTTCGAAGCGACGGGAGAGGAAGCCGCTGATACGGTAGGTATCGATGAGAACCCTGTTTGGACTTGAGGGACTCCCGGAGGGATGCGCAATCGCATAGGCGAAAGTCTCGTCCTCGACACAACTGAGGATTTTACCCGTCCCGTCGTTGAGCAGAGCTGCCAGTCGCCTTGCGTTCAGCGCGTGATACGGATGCAGGCTGCCTGCCGGGCCAAGCCCTGCCATGCAGACGAGTCCCTGCTCGACTCCCTGGCGCAGATCTGCTGCGAGTTTCAGGAAACCCTCGGCATCCCGGCTGTTGTCATGGTAGGGGTAATTCCGGCAGCCTTCGATCCGGATCCGGCCACCGAGAACCAGAGCCTCTTTTCTGCCCTGGACGTTCTCCTCCCACTGCGTCTTCTCGAGTCTCTCCAGCAATGCAGTGATCTCGAGCCTGTTGCCATCCTCACCCTGTGCAACCGGAGGTGTGACCACGAGCACGACGGAGATCATGAAAAACAGTTGCCACAATCCTGGCCGGAAAGATTCACGCATGTGAGACAGAGGCACTCCCTGTTGTATATACAAAGAATATACAACAGATGGCACAAGTCAAGCACGAACGTCTGCAGTGGCTGGTCAGAACGGGACCGGAATCTTTCACCATCCACCGGATTGTGCATCTGTGCGATGCAGTAACACCCCGGTTCAGCAGCAGGCGTTATGCGGAAAGCCCTGTCAGGAAAGAGGCAGGAAAGAGAGATCCTCCAGCCAGGACCGGCATAGCCGGCCCTGGCAGAGGTGAGAGGTTTCGGTGTTTATTTCACGAGATCGCGATAGCTGTGCCAGGTTGCGTAACCCAGCAGCGGAAAGATAAAGACCAGTCCGATAAACATCGTTGCCATGCCGATAAATGTGAGGCCTGCGACGACAGCAGCCCAGGTCAGCATCACCCGGGGCTGCTGGAAGACTGCCTTGAAACTTGTAACCAGCGCCGGGATGAGTTCTGCCTTGCCGTCGATGAGCATCGGCAGCGTCAGAGCGCTGGCAGCGAAGACGATGAAGGCAAAGATACCCCCTGTGGCAAAGAGCACGCCAAGGAAGACCAGCCCTTCGACAGACTCCAGCGCGCTCGTGAAGGCCTCGATTCCGGGCGAAAGCTGGCCAAACCAGAGCGCGACCATCAGCGTGGAAAAGCGGATCCATGCGATCATGATGATGAACATCAGCACCATGAAAACAGCAACCTGCGATTTGTTGCGCATCAGCGTCTTCATGCAGCGTCCGGCCTCCATCTTTTCTCCCTGTTCATGGAGTTGTGCCGCACGATAGAGACCGATCGCGAGGAAAGGTCCTACGAGCAGGAAGCCGGTCCAGAAGGTCAGTGTAAACTGGGGCTGGTTGATGCTGGCAAGCGTGATAGCGACACCGATGAGCGCGAACAGCACGCCATAGACGATACTCATAACAGGCGCAGCCCTGAAATCCTCGGCACCGGCCCTGAGCCAGCTCAGCGGCGCACCCGGCGACGCCTGTTTCAATTCAGGTGTCTGCATGGGTTCATAGTCGATGCGCTTGACTTCTTCTGTATGTTGCATGTTGTTCATCTCCGGTAGATTCTGGGTTCCTGTTACTGATGCTAGTCTTGGTAGTGGTAATTTCAAGGTCGTCAGGTGAAGCAGGCGAATTCCTGACAAATTTACTCAGGAATTAGCAGTATATAAAATTCCTCACACATGGCAAGTCGCATTTCCCATCACGATACAGCTGCATCCCGGTCATGCCTGCAGTGTCAGTGCGAGACCCGAAGCCGTGAGCAAGAGACTCACTGCCACAGTCAGGTAGAGCCGAAGGATGCTGTAATCGGATTTCAGGCGCTTGAATAGCAACAGTGCATCGCCACCGTAGGCAAGCATCACCAGACCGGCCATCACGAAAAAAGCGATGTTGTGCGGCAGCAGAAGCACAAGCCAGGCAATCAGGGCAGGCATGATGCCGTAGAAGTAATGATTGCTGCTCTGGTTTGTGACCTGGTCATCATCCATCGCAAGTGCCACACCCCAGTGAACCGCACCGATGAAGCTCAGGATGATCGCCGCATAGGCAAGCAACAAAAGGGCAATGTCCTGCCTGCTAATGAATCCGGGCGTGAGACCCGGAAGCAGCGCAAGAAAGAGCACGAAGAATGGAATCACCCCGCCAAATCCGAGAACCCAGGCAGTCATCGGCAGTGGTTTCATAGTCTTTGTCTGCATATCAGAATCGCAACAACAACTGTTCATTGTGTCAGTATGTTGACAAATTTTTACTTTTGTCCGGGACAAATGCAATCACATTTCCCTTTTATTTGGACATTTACTCAACAGCTATCCCCAAAGCCAGGCCCTGTAGCGGCTTACCCGCTCTGGGCCGGGACTCCGACACGAAGGGCAAGGAACGCGAGTGGCAGAATGCGATCGCACAAACCCGTCGAAACAGCATGCTCAGGGATTGCGCGCAGCGTTTGTGGACAACCAGTCGTCGATCAGGAGCAGGGTTCTCTCGATCTGCGCCATTGGTGTGTAGAAATGCGGGGACATCCGAATCCCGCCCCCTCGTTGGGCACATAAGACGCCAGCATCCTGCAAATGAGCGAAAAGGCCGGAGTTATCGAGGCGCGTCAGACTGAAGGTCAGGATACCTGATCGGCGACCGTCAGAAGCATCACTCAGAATCCCGATACCCGGCATACTCTCAAGCCCGCATCGCAGGCATTCTGTTCTTTCTGATAGAGACTCCCAGACGGCATCCATTCCCTGCTCCAGGAGTAACCCCACGCTTGCAGAGAGTGCATGGATGCCAAGCATGTTCGGACTGCCGCATTCGAAACGTCTTGCCGTGCTCGCGGGCGAAAAATCTTCGGCCTCGTAATCAGACATCTGCTGCGCCATGTGCCACCCGTACCGGGTGAGCCTGAGTTGTTCCAGCAACTCTTCACGGATGTAGAAAAAACCGAGACCTTCAGGCGCCAGAAGCCACTTGTGGCCGTCTGCCGTGGCGAAGTCAGCCTTGACCCGCCGGAGGTCGAGTGGAAGCGCACCAGCCTGCTGAATCGCGTCCACACAGAAGAGGATGCCATTCGCACGGCAGTGGTGTCCCAGTCTCTCGAGATCCATGCGGAACCCGGTTGCGTATTGCACGGCACTCACCGTCACGAGGCGCGTCTTTTCATCACACAATGCAATCAGGGCGGCTTCCGGATCCTCTTCACAGCACAGGAGATCCAGCTGACGGAACTCCACCCCGCTCTGCTGCAATGCCAGCCAGGGGAAGCGATTCGAGGGAAATTCCTGCCGGATGCCGACGACATTGTCGCCGTCACGCCAGTCAATGCCTGCAGCAACAAGAGAGAGACCTTCCGATGTGTTCTTGACGAACGCAATTTCCGAGACCGATGCCGCATTGAGCAACACGCACAGCTGTTCCCGCAGTCTCTGCGCGGTCTCGATCCACTCCCCGTAGGCGAGAGATCCCCGCAGCAGGTTTTCGTCGGCAAAGGCCTTGACAGCATCAGCCGTGACGCGGGGCCAGGGACCGACAGCGGCATGATTGAGATGTATCAGCTTTCCGGTGACCGGAAATTCTGCAATCGGATCGATCATGATCTGCTCTTTTTGCCATGGAGAGTCCCTGCACATACCAACCCGCGGCATGTCTCGACAGGAGAAACAATTTGTAACAGTTTGAGCATCCCGGGGAAACAGTTAAGCAACACCTTTTGCCTACTATTACCTACAAGGAAATCACGACCTGCGACAGCGGAGAGCATATCAAGGCAAGAGGCAGTCAGATGCGATAACAGTTACCAAGCACCGGTCCGGAGCATGAACTCCCACCTACCAGCTCCCTTTCCAACAAGGACTTGTCCGGACCGGTTTTTTATTGAGCGGCAAGGAGCGAGACCAGACTGGCCTCGCTCCTTGCATTATGCATACAATAAGGTTGTAGAAGGGATTCGACCAGGATTTCAGGATGATTTTTCCGATCGTCCGGCATGCCGATCCTGCTCGCGAAACCAGGCCATTTTTTCGGCGACCTTGATCTCGAGGCCACGATTCACAGGTCGATAGTAGGAACGCTCGCCGAGCTCATCGGGAAAATAGGACTCTCCGGCAGCATAGGCATCCGGCTCGTCGTGTGCATAACGGTATTCCTTGCCATAGTCGAGTTCCTTCATGAGTTTTGTCGGCGCATTGCGCAGGTGCAGTGGCACGTCGAGTGAACCGGATTCGCGCGCATCGCGCATCGCCGCCTTGAAGGCCATGTAGACAGCATTGCTCTTTGCCGCGATGGCCATGTAGACAACGGCCTGGGCGATAGCCAGTTCACCCTCCGGGCTACCAAGCCGCTCCTGTACATCCCATGCATCCAGGGCTATCCGCAATGCCCGGGGGTCTGCATTACCGATATCCTCGGAAGCCATGCGGACCACGCGACGTGCGACATAGAGGGGATCACAACCGCCATCAAGCATGCGGCAGAGCCAGTAGAGCGCTGCGTCCGGTGCAGAACCGCGCACCGACTTGTGCAGGGCGGAAATCTGGTCATAAAAGCTTTCACCACCCTTGTCGAAACGACGGACGCGCCCGGCCACGATCCCCTTGACTGTCTCGTGCCCGATGCAGCCTTCTTCGGCCA
>JASFPB010000165.1:0-5642 GCA_050116235.1 Chromatiales bacterium
CTACACTGATCCACTCTGGATAGCTATCGCCTTTCTCTGCGGCCTGGCGATAAAGATGGTGGGTTTGCCCCCGCTTGTCGGTTTTCTGCTTGCCGGTTTCATGCTCAACATACTGGGCGCCGAGGGCGGAGAGTTCCTCAGCGCGATGGCCGACCTGGGCATTACCCTCCTGCTGTTCTCGATCGGTCTCAAGCTCAAGCTGCAGTCCCTCGTGAGACCCGAGGTGTGGGGCGTGGCAACCCTGCACATGTCGGCGGTCACCTTTCTCATCGCCGTCCTGGTATTGCTGCTGTCATACACCAGCATCCCGCTTTTGACTGACCTGGATATCGAGACTGCGCTGCTGATCGGTTTTGCCATGTCCTTTTCGAGCACGGTTTTTGCAGTGAAGGTGCTTGACGAACTCGGTGCTACCAGTGCACGGCACGGCCAGACTGCCATCGGCGTACTGGTAGTACAGGATATCGCCGCAGTCATTTTCATCGCCCTGACGCTCGGCAAGTTGCCCTCCCTCTGGGCCTTCGCACTACTCTTGCTGATACCGTTGCGCTTTCTGATCCACCGGGTGCTCGACAGGGTCGGACACGGCGAACTCCTGATTCTTTTTGGTATTACGCTTGCGCTGGTCGGAGCGGATATCTTCGAACTTGTGGGTATCAAGGAAGATGTCGGGGCGCTTGTCTTCGGAATGCTGCTTGCAAATCACCCCAAGTCCAACGAGCTGGCCAAGGCCTTGCTCGGCTTCAAGGAGCTGTTCCTGGTGGGGTTCTTTCTCAGTGTTGGCATGACGGCTGTGCCGAGCTGGTATGAAATCCTGGTGGCGATATTGTTCATCCTGTTCCTGCCGTTCAAGGTGGCGATCTATTTCGTCCTGTTTAACCTGTTCCACCTGAGAGCGAGTACGTCATGGCGTACCTCTCTCAACCTGGCAAACTACAGTGAGTTCGGCCTGATCGTCGGTGCGATGGCAGCCTCGGCGGGCTGGTTATCGAATGAGTGGCTTGCGGTGTTCGCAGTTGTGATGTCGTTGTCATTCATACTTTCCGCTCCGCTCATGAATGTCCGCGACAACTTGTACGAGAAGTGGCGACCGGTGCTGAAGCAGATCGAACGGTCGGGACGCTTGTCCGGAGAGGAGAATCTCGATCTGGCGCATATCAAGGTGGTCGTTTTTGGTATGGGGCGGATGGGAACGGCCGCATACAATGCGATGAGCGCAGACTATGAAGGATCCATTGCCGGTGTGGAGATTGACCAGGACAAGGCGGCAAAGCACAGGGCATCAGGACGGAACGTCGTCAGCGGCGATGCGACCAACCCCGATTTCTGGATACGAGCGCCGGACCTGCTTGGCGGACTCGAATGGGTATTGCTGGCCTTGCCGACGCACACAGCCAATATGGGTGCAGTAATGCGCCTCAAGGAGCGGCAATACCAGGGACGCATTGCCGCAACGGCAAAATACCGTGATGAGGAAGAGGCCCTGAAAGCGCTCGGCGTGGAGCATACTTTCAATATCTACACGGAAGCCGGTCTGGGTTTCGCCAACGAACTCCAGACTTTGTCCGGCAAAAGTGAAAAAGGCACGGGGCGCTTGTCTCCCCCGATTTGACCGATGAGGTCCAAACAACTCACTGGCATTGCCCCCTTATCCTTTCGGCCAGGACATCCTAGAATTATATAAGGCCAGAAGCGGCTAATCCCTGTTTCAATCCAGCTGGAGTGTGTCAGATGGAGTCTCATGACAAGGCATGGCATGAAATCCCTGCCCGGCAAGCCATCGAAGCATTGCACTCGAATCAAACCGGCCTCTCCAGTGAAGAGGCAATGTCGAGACTTGAAACATACGGACAGAATCGACTGCCGGAACCTCCAAAGCGAAGTGCACTGGTTCGTTTTTTTGTGCACTTTCATAACATTCTGATCTATGTGCTTCTGGCTTCGGCCGCCATTACCGCACTATTAGGCCATTTTGTCGATACGACTGTCATTCTGGCCGTTGTCATCGCAAACGCGGCTATCGGGTTCTTTCAGGAAGGCAAGGCCGAAAAGGCGATGGACGCCATCCGTCACATGCTCGCACTCAATGCATCGGTTATACGTGACGCTGTCAGGGTAGCCGTGAGAAGCGAGGAACTGGTACCCGGTGACCTTGTGCTGCTCGAAGCGGGGGACAAGGTACCGGCCGACCTGCGCCTGACCAGTGTCAACGGACTGCAGATACAGGAAGCGATACTCACTGGCGAATCCATCCCTGCCGAGAAAAGCTCTCAGCCTGTCGCAAAGACTGCGCCTCTGGGTGACAGGCTCTGCATGGCATACAGCGGCACACTCGTAACCAGCGGGATGGGCCGGGGTGTTGTTGTCGCAACCGGCGCAGAGACCGAGATCGGCCGGATCAGCGGCATGCTTTCCAGAGTCGAAACACTGACAACGCCCCTGCTCAGGCAGATGGACAGCTTTGCCAAATGGCTAACGATCCTCATCCTGCTTATAGCGGCTGTACTCCTCCTGTTCGGTTTTTTTGTCCAGCATTTCGAATTCTCCGAAATGTTCATGGCAGTGGTCGGCCTCTCTGTCGCGGCCATACCCGAAGGGTTGCCTGCCGTTCTCACTATCACCCTTGCTGTCGGCGTCCAGGCGATGGCGCGTCGCAATGCCATTGTCCGCAGATTGCCTGCGATTGAGACCCTTGGCTCGGTTTCTGTGATTTGCACCGACAAGACAGGCACGCTGACCCGTAACGAAATGATGGTGGCATCTGTTGTAACAGAGGCCCATTTTTTCTCGCTCGAGGGGATGGGATATGAACCCAGGGGTGACATAAGACTCAACGATGCAGCAGTGAGTGCGCGGGAACATGCCATTCTGGGAATGCTGGGCAGGTCTGCGATCTTGTGCAACGATGCATCACTGCATAAAAAGGATGACGTCTGGATGGTGCAAGGAGACCCCACGGAGGGGGCCTTGCTGACTCTTGCGGGAAAACTCGGTATCGATGTCAGAACGGAGCTGTCCCGATGGACCAGAACCGACACCATTCCCTTCGACTCCAGGCATCGCTTCATGGCGACACTTGACCACGACCATGAAAACAATGCCCTCATTTCGATCAAAGGGGCGCCAGAGCAGATTTTAGCCATGTGCCACCAGCAGCGCATGATCTCCGGCGCAACCGAACCGCTTGATGAAAAATACTGGCACGCCAGGGCGGAGGAGATTGCAGCAAGAGGAGAGCGTGTTCTGGCACTGGCGATCAAGCCGGTAGATCCTGAACAGACCATCCTCGAGTTTTCCGATGTTGACGAAGGGCTTGAATTGATCGGTCTTGTCGGACTCATCGACCCGCCGCGCCCCGAGGCTGTCGAAGCCATAGCGGAGTGCCATACCGCTGGAATTCGCGTAAAGATGATCACGGGAGATCATAGAGGGACAGCCATTGCGATCGGGAAGGAGATCGGTTTGCAAAATCCCGACAGGGTGTTGACCGGCCTCGAGATTGACGCCATGGATGATGCATCTCTGGCTGCCGCTGTCATTGACACCGACATTTTTGCCCGCACAAGCCCCGAGCACAAGCTGCGCCTTGTCATGGCATTGCAATCCCATGGCATGACGGTTGCCATGACCGGCGACGGGGTGAACGATGCACCGGCACTGAAACGTGCGGACGCCGGCATCGCCATGGGTATGAATGGTAGCGAAGCAGCCAAGGAAGCAGCTGAACTCGTCCTTGTGGACGATAACTTTGCTTCTATCGCCGCAGCTGTCAGCGAAGGGAGAACCGTCTATGCCAATATCAAGAAAGTCATCAGCTGGACATTGCCGACGAATGCAGGTGAAGCCCTGACTATCGTTGTAGCCCTGTTGGCAGGCATGACATTGCCAATCACGCCGATCCAGATACTCTGGGTCAATCTGATCACTGCCATCACACTGGGAATCGCATTGGCATTTGAACCCACTGAGTCCAATACCATGCGTCGCCCGCCACGTCCGAGAAAAGAACCGCTTCTCAGCGGTGAACTGGCCTGGCATATCATTCTGGTGGCGACACTCTTCCTGGGCGGTGTTTTCGGCATGTATGCCTATGCAATCGATCGCGGATATTCTCTCGATCTGGCGCGCACTATCGCGCTGAATACACTGGTGGTCATGGAGATATTCCATCTCTTTTTCATCAGAAACATCTACGGCAGATCACTGACGTGGAGCGCTCTCAGGGGGACAAGGATCGTCTGGCTGACTGTTACGGTGGTACTGCTGGCACAGTTCGCAATTACCTACCTGCCCCCCTTGCAGAGGGTTTTTTCAACTGTCGCCATCCCCTTCCATGATGGTCTGCTTGTCATCGGGGTTGGCATGGTCCTTTTTGCGATTATCGAGACAGAGAAGCAATTGCGGCTGCGACTCCGCAAAATGCGTCTGGCCTGAAGAGTAGCCGGCAGCCGGGGCGTAACGATAACCACGCGGATTTATCGACATCGATGGCGTCAGGCTCAATTGGGTGGAGGTTCTCTTCTCTGGTGAGGAACTTTCCATGCACGGACACGCGGAAAGGGCCAATGGACTTGCCCTGATTACAGGCTTCATCCCGATGATTATTGGCTTGTCAGAAGGTCTTATGCCTTCGCCCGCATATTGATAAACTGTCGCAAACATACCCAAGGAACTCGCGAGGAGCGCCCCCGGTGGCGGACAACTGATCCACGATGCGCTTGAGCTTAAGGCACCGTTACTCTGCACGGCTGATGAATGTCGGTGCTACCCTCTCTGATTTGAAGACTGCCGGAATCCGCCTGCCATGACGATCCCGTTGATGGTCGCAATTCCTTTTCTGGGAGCAATCCTCGTCGCCTGGGCGGGTCATCACGGTCGCTTGCGATCGGCCTATGCT
The DNA here is from genome assembly GCA_050116235.1 of Chromatiales bacterium. Classification (GTDB taxonomy): domain Bacteria; phylum Pseudomonadota; class Gammaproteobacteria; order Chromatiales; family Chromatiaceae; genus Sva-25. The sequence continues at coordinate 4,898 of JASFPB010000165.1, forward strand.
GCCGCCGGAACCACCTTCTGCGCATTGCTGCTGCTCGTACCCTCGATCAGGGAGGTCATGGAGGGTGCAACCCTGTTGTGGCAATACGACTGGCTGGCTGCGGCCGGACTGACGCTGAGTTTCCGCCTTGACGGACTGGGGCTACTGTTCTCGCTCATGATCATGGTGATCGGGTTACTGGTCATCCTCTATGCACGCTATTACCTGGCTGCGAGCGACCCCATGGGCCGATTCTACGCCTATCTGCTGCTTTTCCAGGGCTCCATGCTGGGTGTGGTGCTTTCGGAAAACCTGATTCAGCTGCTGATCTTCTGGGAGCTGACCAGTATCAGTTCCTTCCTGCTGATCAGCTACTGGCGACACCGTGACGATGCGCGCGAGGGAGCCCGCATGGCGCTGGCAATCACCGGCGCCGGTGGTCTGGCAATGCTGGCAGGATTCATCCTGCTCGGCGAGATTGCCGGCAGCTATGAACTCTCGGTCATCCTGCAGTCTGGCGACACCATCCTCAATCACCCCTGGTACGTTCCGACGCTGATTCTGATCTTGCTCGGAGTCTTTACCAAGTCGGCGCAGTTTCCTTTCCACTTCTGGCTGCCACATGCGATGGCGGCACCGACACCCGTCAGCGCCTATCTGCACTCGGCGACCATGGTCAAGGCGGGTGTTTTTCTACTGGCCCGGCTGTTTCCGGCCTTGTCCGGTTCATTCGAATGGACGCTGCTGGTGGGCGGCGCAGGCTTGA
>JASFPB010000166.1:0-5636 GCA_050116235.1 Chromatiales bacterium
GCGAAGTCGCATTTGAAACGGCACCGCTGCGCTCAAAATTGAGATATTCCTTACCCTGCCGATCACTTATTGCAATCTTATTGGCATCGCTCTCGGGAAAGAGCAACGGAACGCCGTCAGAAACCAGTCCGGAAAAGTTGAAATGCATCTTTTCACTCAGTCCGTACCTGGAAAGCACCACGGCAAATAAGAGGTCACCCGGTACGCAGAAGCGCTTGCTATCAGGATCGTGAATCGGATTGAAATCATCCGCTACCTGCTTGGCAAAATCACTGGCTTGCTGACGGCTGAACTGGATGCCATCTGCATTTTCAGAATAGTAGTTCGAAATATTCATCTCGGATATTCAGGATAAAAGTAAAAAATCGATAAATTATGACCAATCAATGCTTCGAGAAATCTGAATTCTTACTCTGACCCCGAATTCGCCCCGAATTCGCCCCGAATTCGGGATATCCGACCTCTTGACACTGACATCGATATCTCTGGCCAAATCAACTGCCAGTTCGCAAGACGGCATCTTGTTCAGCAATTGCTGCAGGATTTCTTTCATCCAGAGCCAGAGTCTCCAGAGTATAACGTCGTACGGCATGAACGAGGTCGAGATCATCATCCAGAGAGTGACCATAGGATGGAATCAACTCCTCCAGGCGTTGCCTTGCCTCACCCTGTACCAATTCAGGCAGGCAAGTCTCGATCACTTCCAGCATGGCAGACACGCTGACCGAGGCTCCGGGCGATGCACCCAGCAAACCTGCCAGGGAGCGATCGGCTGTCTTGATGACCTCGGTACCAAACTGCAACTTGCCACGTCCATTCTCATCCAGTTTGATGATCTGTACTCGCTGACCGGCGGGGCGAAGATGCCACTCTCCGGGCCTCACCGAAGGAACAAACTCGCGCAGCTGTTCGACCCGCTGGTCACCGGAACTCATCGCTTCCCTGATGAGGTAACGCGTCAATGCCCAGTGTTCTCTTGCCACCTCCAGCATGGGTTTGACATTGTGGGTTCGAATCGAAGTGATCAGATCCAGAAAGCTGCTCTTTTTCAGAAAGCGCGTGGTGAAACCGGCAAAGGGCCCGAAGAGTAATGCGGGGCGTCCCTCGATTACCCGCGTATCAAGATGCGGTACCGACATCGGTGGTGCGCCAACTGGAGGCATGCCATAAACCTTGGCATTGTGGATCGTCGCTGCCTTGATGTTCTCACTGGCAAGCCAGATTCCTGATACAGGAAAACCGCCATAACCACGGACCTCATCGACATTTGCCTTTTGCAGCAGAGGCAAAGCACAACCACCAGCACCTACAAAGACGAAACGCGCCTCGATGGTTCGCTTTCCGGCAAGGGCATGTCTGGTTGTGACATGCCAGCAATCTCCAACTTTCTTCAAGCCGGTAACCAGTGTCGACAGCCAGTAATCAACAGAATCTTCATGCGACAGATGCTCGCCCATCGAGCGAGTCAGTTCCCCGAAGTTGATGTCTGTCCCGTGTGCCACGCGCGTAGCGGCCATGGGCTGCGTCATGTCACGTCCCGCCATCATCAGCGGCAACCACTCTTCAAGCGTGGCTGGATCATCCGCGTATTCCATCTCTTCGAATAGCGGATGATTGACAAGAGCTTCCTGACGATTCTTCAGGTAGCTGACGTTATCCTTGCCCTGCACCCAACTCACATGAGGCACAGGATTGATAAAGGCAGAGGGTTTCGACAGGGCACCCTTGCGAACCAGGCCACTCCAGAACTGGAGGGATTCCTCGAAACGGGCGTTTATCCTCAACGCCCTTTCAATCGCAATCTCACCATTACCCTGCTGCGGGGTGTAATTGAGTTCGCAGTAGCCCGCGTGCCCAGTGCCTGCGTTGTTCCAGGCATCTGTACTCTCTGTGGCCAATTTCGAGGCTTGCTCAACCAGAGTGATGTGGCGGGAGGGATCGAGCTGTGTCACCAGCATTGCCAGTGTCTTGCTCATGATGCCACCACCAATCAAAAGAACATCTGTCTTATGCAACGTCATACTGCTGCCTCCAGACTCATCAAGGGGTACCCCGGGTAGGGTAAGGGTGCTGCACCGCAATATATAGTAAATTTGTCGACATTACACGGAAAATATATCTATATAGAGCGGATATTTTTGCATGAAAGGTTAAATTGTCGACAATCTGGTGGGACTGGATAAGAATCCATAGTTAGAGATCGGTTCAGATAACCGGAAGATCCGGCTTTTTCCTTCTGGAGCCGATCGTTCACAAATCTCCCACTCTTTTATCGCCCGTGCCATCTTCCCGAGCCTAACCGGGCAATGCATTCGCTGCCCTGAGACGCACGCAGTTCGACGGGGTCACTAAAAGGTGATGGAGGGAGTATTTCTGTGCGTCATTGAGGAGAGGTTATGCTTACCGGTATTTCTCCTGATCCAGACCATCGATTCTGGTGTGTCCCCTGTCGTGATCGACGGGGAAGCATTGATTATTGTAGACGCCAGATGCTCTGCCCTGGAGCTTACTTTCTGAGGGGTAAGCTTATGTCTCCAACTATGCTCTCTGCTGGGTCAGTTCCTTGATGGCGGAAGCGAGCACGATCAGTGATACGCCAGTGGAGATCAGGTTGACCCCTACCAGGATGCCGACCGCCCACAAGCCGGAAACCGGCCACTGGTTCCAGATCATGAGGCCGAGTAGCAGCGAGATGGCGCCGCTGACCAGCAGCCACACCCAGCCCTCGGCCGGACGATAGCCTAACGAGGCGATGATTTTCCAGATACCTTCGGCGACAAAAAAGATAACCAGCAGCAGTGTCAGGGTGCCCAGCCCGAGAATCGGGTTGCCGAGAACGCCGATGCCGGCAAGGGTGGTGATGACACCGAGTATCAGGGGGACGACCTTGGCGCTCCAGCCCTCGGCCCGGAAGCCGGAGAAGAGCTGGCTAATGCCAGTAACCAGCAGGACAGCACCGATGATATAGACAACCCAGGTACCGGTAATCGCAGGCGCCATGACTGCAATAAACCCCAGAACGAGCATCGCAATACCGAGCCATTTGAGACGTTTGCCGCTGGGCAGGTTCTGATCGTTCATGTGATTGTTCCTTGAAGTTGAGAAACCAGACGTTTCACCGGCTGCCTGCTGGCATTATCAGTAATCGTTCTGGAATTGGCAAACGTCTGACAAGCGCATCAGGGGTCAGTATCCGTTAATCCGGACAGGACCAGGGCTGAATATATTGCCTTTGCCAGGGCAAACATTCTCCGGTGCTTTCCGCCGTTCATTCTGTCCGAACTGTCCCACGCTGCTTCCCTTCGCTTTCTCGATTACTCCACGAACCAGCCATTGCCCAAACCAGTCCCGACTGTACACAGCAACTCGAAAGAGTTGCAGATGCTCCGAACAGGGGCCATGTTGAAGAGGTCTCGATGGGAAAACCTTCAGAAATTGAGGTACGGTGCCTGTTATGGACACTGCCCCTTTAACAATTCGTTGAAACGACAGGCATTGGCATGACAACAAGCCTCTTGCCGCTGGCACTCAGCTGGCTGGCGTACTTCTGCATTCATTCGCTGCTGGCGTCGATTGCATCCAAGCAGTTCATCGCCGAACGCTGGCCTGGCGGGATGCCTGCCTATCGACTGGTATTCAATCTGCTTGCAGTCTTGTTGCTGATCGTGCCGCTCGGATTAACTTTCAGCTGGTCCGGACCCTGGTTGTGGCAGTGGGAGGGTATCTGGCGATGGTCCAGTCTGGCATTATCGCTGCTGGCAATCGCAGGGTTCCTCTGGTCGTTGCGATATTACGACATGGACGAGTTTCTTGGGCTGCGCCAACTCTCCGGGCGCGTCGCGTCGGTTGACGACCAGGAGCATTTTCACCTCTCGCCACTACATCGCTGGGTACGCCATCCCTGGTATTTTTTCGCGCTGCTACTGATCTGGACGCGCGACATGCACGCTGCGATGCTGCTGTCCGCGGTCATGATGACGCTCTATTTCTTCATCGGTTCGCGGTTCGAGGAGCGCAAGCTCATCCGTTACCATGGCGAGAAATATCGACGCTACCGCGAACGTGTGCCAGGGCTGATTCCACTGCCATGGAAATACCTGCGCAAAGAGCAGATGCAAAAGCTGCTGGAGGAGAGTGAATGAAACACCGATACCCGCTGTCAGAGTTGCGTATGACGTACATACATGGCGCCAAGCAGAATCAGTAACAGCAAGCCCCAGACCATGATATACGTCGGGGTGGATTGCCTGGCTTTCTGCTTCTCCAGCCAGGTCCGGGGCTTGACTCCCCGGTAGAGGAAGACCAGCTTTGCCGACAGGTTCACACAGACCACATTAACCGCGAGCAACAGCCCGGCGCCCAGCGCGTAATCATATTGCCCGATGCCCAGCATCATGCCAAGGGTTGCCGTCGGCGGTAGCAAGGCGACAGCCACCATGACCCCGACAAGGGCGGAGGAGATCCCTGTCGTCAACGACAACACCGCTGCTGCCCCGGATGCGAGTGCCAGCAACACACCCGAGATGCCGACATCGGTTCGCGACAGAATCTCGCTGCCAAGCGGTTCGATTTCCAGCAGCATACCAACGACATAAGAGAGAACCAGGGCGAATCCCAGGCCAGCGAAACTGGTCTTGAGTGCAGACCACATCAGGCGTGTGTCTCCGAGCGAAGTGGAAAACGCCAGTGCGATGTTCGGACCCAGCAGCGGGGCGATGACCATGGCACCGATGATCACGGCAGCATTGTTCTCGACCAGTCCAATCGTGGCGACAACGGTGGAAAGGAATACCAGAAGCAGATAGTTGCCATCCAGTTTCGCACCCTTTTGAATCTCGTTGTAGAGTTCCTCGCGGGTACCGGTCACGCTGCGACGTTTATCGTTATCCTCATCCTCTTTTTCGACCGGTCTCGGCAGGGTCACTTCAAGGGGCAGGACATTGATCCTGGCCCCCTCCGTACTGGCGATCGCCGATTGCAATGCATCAAGCACTGCCTGTCTTTTTTCCGGCCTGACGATCATGTTGAAGACGATCCGATCCTCCTCACCGATCGAACCGCGCCAGAAATCGACCACCTCGTATTGTTCCGCGATACTCTGCAGAGTATCTTGATGCCCTGCGTTGACAATGACCTCGATGATTTTCATATCCTGTTCCCGGGATGCTGCTCATACTCAGGGCCAGATCCCCCTGTCGTTTTGTAACAGGTCTCGGGCCTCAGCCTCTCAACGTCTCGACGCGCTGCGCAACGATTCATTAAATTTCATAATACCTTCTTGTCTGTCTCGACTCCGAATGACGGAGACAGGCCGGTGTTATCTCTCCTGCTCAATGATCTGAAACGCGATCGATTCGGGTGCATAAATATACCCCACAGGTTCCAGTGGCGTCTGACCCCATCGATAGACATGGAGTGTTCTACAATGAAAGAGAGCATCAAGGTCAACAGGATGACCTGGTCCCCGGCATCCCTGAAAAAGGGCCACCGGGGATTGGGTCCGGGCGTCTTGCAGACTGCAGAAGATCCAGTGCCGGATTGACTGTCGGCCCGGATGGAGAGTGCCCGGTATCCATTCCTGTCATCGATTCCCCTGCTGAAGAGACAATCACCCGATACCCTGCATCGATAGTAGT
>JASFPB010000167.1:0-5634 GCA_050116235.1 Chromatiales bacterium
GGAGAATGCTGCGGACGCATGCGACGTGCTCTACCTCAGTGACCAGCCGGACTCGCTTATCGCCCTCGGTAATGGCATCTGGCTTGGCGTCACCTTCCCGATCGACCCGGAAATCAGCATCCATCTGCTCAGCCACGTCATCGATGACACGCCGGACGATGCCGATGGCGCCGCCGTTGCTGCGGCGACAGCGCTCTTCCTGGCCGACATGCGCGCTGAGGACGGGCCGGAAAAGGAGCGTCTGGTTTTCTTCTCCAATCAGCTGCTTGGCAATGTCGCCCGTCGCCACTCCGGCATCGAGAGCCAGGAGCAGTTTGCCCTCTGGGTCCAGCGACTCGAACTCGACGATCCGGACAGGTTTCTCGTGCGCCTGCGCAACGTGATCGACGTGCTCGCCCAGGACGACTGGTGGGTCGACCGCGACGCGCTGCAGAATGAACTTCCCGAGCATTAACGGAGCAAAAGCATGTTCTGGCAGGAAGATGACGACAACAAGACCCGGGGACAGAGCGATATGATCGATCTGCTGTTCGACCTCCAGTGCCGCGAGATACCCGTCGATCATGCCCACGCCCTGTCGACGGCATTGCGCGAGCACCTTCCCGAGATCGGCCCGGAGAGCGGAATCGGTGTACACACCATCCACGTAGCGGGTTCCCAGAACGGCTGGGAGCGCCCGGAATTCTCGCGCGACGAGCGACTGCTGACCTCACGCCGCACGAAGCTGACACTGCGCGTTCCGCGGGAAAGAGCGGAAGAGATCGGGCAGCAACTGCACGGCAAGCAACTGCGCCTCGAAAATTGCGAAGTCACCATCGGCAGGGCGAAAGAGAAGGAACTCAGCAAGCAGGGCACCATCTTCTCGCGCTACGTCCAGTGTCAGCCGGATGAGGAAGAGATGGCCTTCCTCGAGCGCATGGCCGGTGAGTTGCAGCAGCATGGCATCAGGATCAAAAAGGCGCTCTGCGGCAAGACCACGATGGTCTACACGCCGGAAGGCGAAGTCGCCACGCGCAGCCTGATGCTCGCGGACCTCAAGCGCGACGAGTCACTGCTGCTGCAGGAAATCGGCCTCGGCCCCGGACGGGAGATGGGGCTGGGGATCTTCATCCCTCACAAGGGCATAGAAGCCGTCAAGAAACTCGACGACGAAAAGGAATAGGTTCCATGCCCGGGCCAGAGAGGGCCGTCCTGACCCTGCCCGGCCAGTGGCCGGGCGTCTCTCAGAGGCAGTCGAAGCGCTCGATGAAGGAACCGTTGGTTCTGATCTGGTAGACATTGTCTGTACCGGACGGATATTCCAGAGAGGCGTTGGAACCATCTCGCGTCGTGGTCAGCCTGAGCGCGCCTGACTGTGGGCAGAGCAGCTCTGTCTCAGAGGCCGTATCCTCCTTCAGGATGCTGCTTGTCTTCAGCGTCACGGGCAGGCTGTCCAGACTTTCACTGGATTGCTCACCTGAACTGTCAACCGATGTCTCTGTGACATCCGGATTCTCTTCATCCAGCTCTGTCGTGATGCTCAGCGCATCGAGTTCGAGCTTGCTTGACTCTCCCTCTGTCATGAAGGTTCCCGCAGGCAGTTCGACGGATCCGGCCTTGCCCGCGATAGTGTAATCCAGCGCGCCGGAGACCATGACCTCGCCAGCGAACCAGTCCGACGAAGCCAAGAGGCCTGTGAAATCGAGGCTGTAACTAAGGTTTTCCCAGTCTGAGACAGGTAGCTCTTCCGCAGGGATAGCCATCGTCACGGTGCCCGTGTATGTGATGCCTTTTTCGTCCAAGCAGTCCTGAAAATTTATAAAGATTGGTGAAATTGTTGGATCTGTGAATGTTGCAGCGGCTGGATCACTGCAAAACTCGTCGCCGTCAATAAGCTTGCCACCGATATACTTGAAAGAGTCCACCAGCTCGTAGTTGGCAGAGGCAAACAGAATCAGCGGTTCGCCATTGTCACTGTTTATGATCTTTTTCTTGAAATCGGCCGCATCTCCACAGGCGCTCAGGATCGCAGCAAGCAGGATGATGACGAGAAATCGAGTGCGCATCGGACAACTCCCGGGACAGGTTGCAGCTGTTACAGATTCAATGATGCGGTGCATTCTACAGCGATTGCGAGATCCGGACAAAGCGCCGGATGGAGCCCGCCCAAAGGGTGCGGACCAGACCCGGCAAAAACCGCTTGCTCTCAAACACCTGCAAGAAAGACGGATTTTCAGCAGACCCCGGAACTTAACAAACAGCGCGATTTTGCGTAGAATTCCCCGCCAGTCACCGAGCCGGGCTCTGCTGGTTGCTTTTGACAGGCACCATATCCTGCCTGGCCCCAGGGGTTAATCTATTTTTTTCTGGAGACAAAAACATGGCACTCGAAGTAAACGGTCAAACTGTTGCTACCACTGAAAATGGCTACCTCGAAGATCTCAACGACTGGTCCGAAGCTGTCGCCGAAGCCATGGCGAAAGAAGACGGTATCGAACTCACTGACAAGCACTGGGACGTCATCAAGCACCTGCGCGACGAGCATATCAACAACGGCGGCAATGAGCCGATGGAGCGCGCACTCATGAAAGACATGGGCAAGATCTGGGGCAAGAAGCCAAGCAGCAAGGAGCTCTACGTGCTGTTCCCGGGCGCACCGACCAAGCAGGGGCGCAAGTTCGCCGGTCTGCCCCAGAGCACACGCAAGGGCGGCTACTGATCTTTCCCGACAACGGGAACCCCTGACAAAAGCAGCCTCCGGGCTGCTTTTGTTTTACACTAGCCCGAACTTTTCCAGGCTGCGATTCCATGCTCACCTACCCCGAACCGGACCCGGTCCTTTTCAGCGTCGGCTCCCTGAAAATCCACTGGTACGGTTTCATGTACCTGATCAGCCTTGCCGGAGGCTGGGCACTGGCCCGCTGGCGGGTGCGACACAATCCCGCGCTCGGCTGGAAAAGCACCGATCTTGACGACCTGCTCTTCTACGTCGCTCTGGGTGTTGTGCTCGGTGCACGAATTGGCTACATCCTCTTCTACGACATGCAGAATATCGCCGAAGACCCGTTCCGCATCCTGCGTGTCTGGGAGGGTGGGATGTCCTTCCACGGCGGTCTTCTCGGTGTGATGCTTGCCTTTTGGCTCTATGGGCGCAAACATGGTCGTTCCTTTTTCAATGTGGCTGATTTTATTGCACCCATCGTTCCGCTCGGTCTTTTCGCCGGACGCATCGCCAACTTCATCAATGCGGAACTCTGGGGCGCGCCAACAGACCTGCCGATCGGCATGCAGGTACGCTGTGCATTATCGGGGAACACGCAAGCACTCTGTGAACGTGTCGGAACATCCGCGGACGGCCTCATGTCCGTCCCCGTGCATGCCTCGCAACTCTACGAGGCCGCGCTGGAAGGCGCCGTGCTCTTCCTGATTCTCTGGTTTTATTCTGCGAGGCCCCGCCCGGCGATGTCGGTCTCGGGACTCTTCCTGCTCGGCTACGGGCTCTTCCGCTTTGCCATCGAGTTTGTGCGCATGCCCGATGCGCATATCGAGTATCTTGCCGGCGGCTGGCTGACCATGGGGATGGTGCTGAGTCTACCGATGATCGCCGGAGGTATACTCTTGCTGGCACTGGCCTCCAAAAGGAGAGAAAAGCATGCAGCAGTATCTTGATCTCATGCGGCATGTCCGCGAACACGGCTCCTTCAAGGAGGACCGTACCGGCACAGGCACGCTCTCGGTCTTCGGTTACCAGATGCGGTTCGACCTGTCGCAGGGATTCCCCATGGTCACGACCAAGAAACTGCATCTGCGCTCGATCATTCACGAGCTGTTGTGGTTTCTCAAAGGGGAGACCAACATCGGCTACCTGCGTGACAACGGTGTCAGCATCTGGGACGAGTGGGCAGACGAGAACGGTAATCTCGGCCCCGTCTACGGCCACCAGTGGCGCTCATGGCCCGCTGCTGACGGACGCCAGATCGACCAGATCTCGCAGGTCATCGACCAGATCCGCAATAACCCCGACTCGCGCCGCATCATCGTTTCGGCCTGGAATGTCGGCGACCTCGACAGGATGGCGCTCGCCCCCTGCCACGCCTTCTTCCAGTTCTACGTCAATGACGGCAAACTCTCCTGCCAGCTCTACCAGCGCAGCGCGGATATCTTTCTCGGAGTGCCCTTCAACATCGCCTCCTATGCCTTGCTGACAATGATGATGGCACAGGTGTGCGATCTCGAGCCCGGCGACTTCGTGCACACCTTTGGTGACGCCCATCTCTACAGCAACCATCTCGAGCAGGCCGATGAACAGCTGTCGCGTGAGCCCTTCCCGTTGCCGACGATGCGTCTCAATCCCGACGTGAAGGATCTCTTCGCCTTCGGCTTCGACGACTTCGAGATACTCGACTACCGGCATCATCCGCACATCAAGGCACCGGTTGCAGTCTGAAGCCGGCAAGGCAGTCCCTTCCGGATCAGGCGGACAGGCATTTTTCTCCCGGCACAACGACGACGCATCAGCGCACAGCTCCCTATAATGGCAAAGAGTCAACTGCACCGGTGACCGGCATGCCAGCCTTGGATATTATCGACACCCATTGCCATCTCGACCTCGAGCAGTTCGACGCCGATCGCGACGAGGTGTGGGCACGCGCAAGGAAAAGTGGTGTCAGTGACCTGATTGTCCCTGGCGTGACCGCTAACCGATGGGAAGGACTGCAGGCGCTGTGCGCATCGGATCCGGCGTTACACCCCGCGCTCGGGCTGCATCCGGTCTACCTCGAACAACATCGCGCAGAGGATCTCGAAAAGCTGCCGGACGCCGTCGCTGCGTCGCGACCGGTTGCGGTGGGCGAGATTGGCCTCGACTTTGCACTGCGGGAACTCGACCGGGAAAGGCAGATCGCGTTGCTCGAGCAGCAGCTCCGGATTGCCGAGCGCTTTGCATTGCCGGTGATACTGCACGTTCGCAAGGCGCACGACGAGATCATCCGGCTGCTGGAAAAATATTCCTTGCCGGGCGGTACCGTGCATGCGTTCAATGGCAGCATCCAGCAGGGAGAAACCTATGCAGCAATGGGTTTCAAGCTGGGTTTCGGCGGCATGTTGACCTTCGAACGCTCCAGCCGGTTGCACCGGCTGGCAAGAGAACTGCCGGCGACGGCGCTTGTCCTTGAGACCGATGCTCCCGACTTGACCGTGGCATCGCACCAGGGCGAGCGCAACAGTCCAGAGTACCTGCCCGAGGTGCTGGCGGCGCTGGCGCAAGTGCGGGGAGAGACACGCGAAGAAGTCGCGGCCTTTACCAGCGCCAACGCACGGGAGGTTTTCAACCTCGGGCAGTAGCTCGCACTCCACAGGGGAGCCGGAAAGCGTGCATTCGCTTCCCGGCAGCTTCAGGATACGAAATGCAGCCCCTCGTCGCCAAGCTCGACCCTGACGCTGCTGCCAGGCGGAAAGTGCCCCGCAAGGATTTCCTGTGCCAGCGCATTCTCGAGTTGCTGGCGGATGGCGCGTTTCAGCGGTCGCGCCCCGTAGACCGGGTCGAAACCGGCCTCACCGAGATGATCGAGCGCCCCGGTGGTGAGCTCCAGCGTAATATCGCGCTCGGCGAGTCGATCCTTGAGATAGTCGATCTGGATCTCCGCAATGGCGCGA
>JASFPB010000168.1:0-5630 GCA_050116235.1 Chromatiales bacterium
CCAGCCGATGTGCTTTCTTGCGACCAGCACTCCGTGGCGTTTGCCATAGTGCCGGTAGAGTTCGTCCAGGTGTTCCAGCAACGTCTTTGCAACCCAACCGGTCTTCCTCGGTGGTGCAGGCTTTCCTTTCTCCAGATAGTGCCGGATCTCCTCAAATATCCACGGCCGTCCCTGAGCAGCGCGGCCGATCATGATCGCATCTGCGCCTGTGCGTGCCAAGACCTCTTTCGCCTTGACAGGCGAATCGATGTCACCATTGGCAATTACGGGGATAGTAAGCACTGACTTGATGGTGGTGATCGTGTCGTACTCCGCCTCTCCTGCAAATTTGTCAGCCCGGGTACGGCCATGAATGGCGAGTGCCTGGATGCCGCACTCCTGCGCGATCTGGCCGATGGCGAGTGCATTCCTGCTGTCGGGGTCCCAGCCGGTACGAATCTTCAGCGTCACTGGCGCATCCACGGCCTCGACGACGCTGGTGAGGATACGGCCAACCAGCTTTTCGTCGCGCATGAGCGCAGAACCTGCAGCGACCTTGCAGACCTTCTTCGCAGGGCAGCCCATGTTGATGTCGATGATCTGCGCGCCCATCTCGACATTGCGCCTCGCGGCCTCCGCCATCCTGTCAGGATCTGTGCCCACAATCTGAACCGAGACAGGCCCGCTTTCGCCATGATGGTCGAGACGGCGCAGGGACTTGCGGCTACCCCAGAGGCTCGTGTCGGCAGAAACCATTTCCGAAACGGCAAGCCCGGCGCCCAGTCTCCGGCAGAGCTGCCGGAACGGGCGGTCGGTGACGCCGGCCATCGGGGCTAGTATCAGCTGGTTTTCCAGAGTGTAAGGGCCGATTTGCATGTGGAACAGGGGTTTCGAAACAGGAGGCGGATTTTACTGTGTCGGGGTCTTCGATTCCAGACGGAAATTTCTTTGTCATTGCGTGACTTTTGTTAATGAATCGCTTCGCGATGATGGATTTTGATGCGCGCCGAAGCGCGCATCAAACCCCCCGGGAACCTCGACAAACGGCAACGATCAGTTAAGATGACAACACAACCAGAGGAGGTATAACACATATGAAAATTCTTGCTGCAGTTAGCAGTTGTCTGCTGATTTTTGCTACATCCGGAGCTGTCGCCGCGAAGGGACCCTATGCAACCCCGGGCAGCCACCAGCAGTCTGTTCAGCCGAGAGCGGTTGAAAAAAATCCGGTTCTTGTTCTGCAGGCCGGCATGGACAAGCTACTCGATTTTCTCAAGCGAGATTATGACCAAAGGGCGCTTGCCGCATTCCTCTCGAGCGAAATTGCACCCTCGTTCGATTTTGCCTACATGGCGAGATCGGCAGCCGGTCGCTACTATCGCAGCATGAACAAGGCGCAGCGAGAGAGGCTCGAGCAGAAACTGGAACAGATGTTCCTGACGTCAATGGCAGACAAGCTCAAGCGCTATGACGGGCAGGACGTGGTCTATCTCCCACCGCGCTTTATCAGCTTCGACCGGACCACGGTCAGCGCACTGATCAACAACCCGGGTCAGTATCCGGGGCGTATCGATTTCCGCGTGCATCTCACTTCCGACGGATGGAAGATCTACGATGTTGTCGCCGGGGGGCAGAGTGCGATTGCTTACTACCGGAGCTATTTTCGCCAGGCAATGCGCGCGCAATATCAGCGCTAGGCGGTTGCGGTTGCCGGGATCCTGATCCCGGTAGCCTGCACTCCAGTCAGGGTCAGCAACATGCGAAACGACCAGCGTATCGGCGTCGGTATGACACTTGCCGCATGGGCCCTCTTCCTGCTGGTACTCACCTGGTTTGCATCAGGTTACCTGGAAGACCTCAACAATCCGAACGTGCAGGTCGTCAGCAGAGTCGATGCCGGTGGCAATCCCGAAGTGCTGCTGCAGCAGAATCGCGGGGGACACTATGTAGCGACCGGGGCTATCAATGGCGAGCCGGTTGTCTTTCTCGTCGACACAGGCGCCACCGATGTTGCAATCAGCGGCAAGGTCGCAGAACGCCTGGGACTTGAGAAAGCTTTCCGCGTGACGGTCAATACAGCCAATGGCACCACTTCCGGCTGGAGCACCATTCTCGACAGGATCACGCTCGGAAACATCGAGATGACAGCAGTTCCGGCCACTATCATGCCTCAGCTCGGCCAGGAAGCTCTTCTCGGCATGAGTTTTCTGAAACGGCTCACATTGATTCAGAGAGGCGAGGAACTGCTGATCCGGCAGGAGTAGGATTTGCCGGGTTTTTTTCTTTTCACCCGGAGGGTAATATGCTGACATTCCCGATGTTATCCAGAAGTATTCCCTCATGAGTGATTCCAGCAAAGAACGTGAAGTCCTGATGGTGATGCGCAAGGTGCTCGCAAATATCATCAAGGACACCACACCCGAGCATCGCAGTTTGCGTCACCCGCTTTCTGACGAGACCATTCAGCAAATCCGTCAGTGTCTCGGCCTCATTTCGACTCGTGAGCGGGAGCTGGCTGATGAAGCCGGCATTGCAGAGGAGAGGCCCTATTTTACCGATGAGAAACCGGCTGCAGACGTGGTTTCTATCTCCTCGCTTACGAAGAAGAAAAAGGACTAACCGCTTTTTCCCTTCTGTTCCCCTGCTTTTTGAATCGCTTCGCGACGATGGATCTAGATGCGCGCATCCCTGTAAAGACGTCGCGTAGCGACACAAAACCTGTCGCGAGCAAACGCCCTCGGATCACGGGCGGATACGTCACTCAAGCGAAAGAATAAAATCCCACTGCCGCTCGGTCAGCGGCATGATCGACAGCCTGTTGCCCTTGCGGACGAGCGGGCAATCCTCGAGTTCCGTATCGGCGTATTCCTTGAGCTCTTTCAGGGTGATGGTGCGCTTGAGCTTGCGCTTGTGTTTCACGTCGACCATGTACCAGCGGGGATTGTCGGGATCACATTTCGGGTCGTAGTATTTCTGCTTTGGGTCAAAGGCCGTGTGATCCGGGTAGCCCTCCCTGACGACGGTCATGATGCCGACGATTCCCGGTTCGTCACAGTTGGAGTGGTAGAAGAAGACAAGGTCTCCCTTCTTCATCTCGTCGCGCATCATGTTGCGTGCCTGGTAGTTTCGGACGCCGTCCCAATGCTCTGTCTTTTTCGGCATCTTCATGAGGTGATCGATACCGAAGACGTCCGGTTCAGATTTCATGAGCCAGTAATTCATCGCGTTTTCCCGAGTGCTTGCGCCATGAGGCGGAAATGGTTGAGTCTCCAGTCGGCTATTTTGCCCGATTCAACAGCTTCCGTCAGTGCACATCCGGGCTCCAGCTCGTGACGGCAGTCGTTGAACTGGCAGTGTCCGAGATAGGGCGCGAATTCGCGGAATCCCTGTTCGAGCTGCGCCCGGTCCCTGACGAGCAGCCGGAAGCTGCGCACGCCGGGTGAATCGATGAGCGTCCCACCCAGCGGCAGGAAGTAGAGCGTGGCGCTGGATGTGGTGTGCTTGCCGAGGCCGCTGGTTCCTGACAATGCGCCTGTCTGGATTTCGAGATCCGGCAACAGCATGTTGACGAGCGAGGACTTGCCGACACCGGACTGTCCCACCAGGATGCTGCTTTCGCCGTTGAGATGCTCTCGCAGCGCTTCCTCGCCGTTGTGCTGCTTCGTGCTGAGCTGTAACACGCAGTAGCCGATCTCTCTGTAGGTGTCGAACCGGCGCAGCAATGCGTCGTGTTGGTTGTCCAGCAGGTCAGACTTGTTGAGCAACAGGATTGCTTTCAATCCGAAGTGTTCGGCTGCGACGAGGTATTGATCGAGCAGATAACCGGTCGGAGGCGGGCTGGGCGCCGCGACAATGACAAGCTGGGTGAGGTTGGCGGCGATAGGTTTTTCATGCCCGCCGAAGTCCGGTCGTGACAGCAGTGATGTGCGTTCCATGACCGCGGTGACGACGCCGCTCCGGTCGCCGGTTCTGTGCCAGATGACGCTGTCTCCACAGACGATATCACCGAGATTCTGGCGAAACTGGCAGTTCACGAGACTGCGGTCCCCGTCCGCAACAACAAGACTGCGCCCGTGGCGTATGATCACTGTCCCTTGATGAGGGACAGTGTCGGCGTCCTGCAGTGTCTCCTCGTCGCCGGTTGTGTGCGCCTGTTTGAGGCGTCTTTCCCGAATGGCGGCGATACGCGCTTTCTGTTGCCGGGTCAGCCGCCTGCGGGACATTGCTTGCGTTTTACTCTTCGAATTTGTAGAAGCTCGTATTGAGGTAGTGGACGATATCATCGACCTCTTCAGGAAATAGGTTCGCGCCGGTCATGCTGTTGCAGCCCATGCTGCGCTGCTTGAGACTCTCGAGCGACGCGATCTTGCGTTTCGGCGGCAAGTAGACTTCTGTGCCGTGGCAGCGGCTGCAGTTGGCTTCGTGCAGCTTCTGGCCATTTTCGGCGTCGCCGGTCGTGGCGGCAAAGGCGCTGCCTGTGGTCAGCAGCAGGGTGCTGGCCAGGAGTGCGTGCGTGAGTTTCATAACAGGTATCTCCATCTTAGTGACACTAGACATTGTATTGGATGAACCGGGTTTTTACAGGGGGCGGATTCCGGCCACTCCCTGATTTGAGTGGGGTTTATTCGCCGCGATGCAGGCTGAGCCACCCGGCGAGGGTCTCGTGAGCTTCGTCGATACCGCTTTTCCTGAGCGAGGAGAAAAGCTGAACACTGTTCTGAGGCGTCTCCCGCAGGGATTTGCGTACCTTGTGCAGCGAAGCCATGGCCGGGCCGCGCTTGAGCTTGTCTGCCTTGGTCAGCAGGACATGCACGGGCAGCCCGACATGGTTGCACCAGGCGATCATCTGCTGGTCAAGCTCCTTGAGTGGATGGCGGACATCCATCATGACGACGACGCCCTTGAGGCAGCGGCGTTCCTCGATGTAGGCCGAGAGAAGCCCGCGCCACTGGTCACGTATGGGCGCGGCGACTTTCGCGAATCCGTAGCCTGGCAGGTCCACGAGACGCCGGTGGTCATCGAGGGCAAAGAGATTGATGAGCTGCGTCCGCCCGGGCGTCTTGCTCGTACGTGCGAGTGCTTTCTGGTGTGTCAATGTGTTGATGGCACTCGACTTCCCCGCATTTGAACGTCCCGCGAAGGCAACCTCGTAACTCTCCTCGCAATCGGGCAGCTGTGTGAGCTTGGCTGCACTGGTCAGGAACCTGGCACGGTGGAAGTAGGGAATCATGATGGCTTGCCGAATATTGCCCGGAGGCCGTCATCAAGCGTCGGAAAACGCAGTTCGATGCCGGTCGTACGTAACAGCTTGGCGTTGGAGATTTTGCGTGACTCGCGAAGGTAACTGAGCATGCCGGCGCTCAGTTCCTGCTCCGCGGTTTGCATGTCGATCTCGGGCGGTGGTTCGAGGCCGGCGTAGCGTGCCACTTTCCTGAAATAGTCGGTCATGGTCGAGGGGTGTCCGTCAGTGACATTGTAGATCTCCCCGCTCTTGCCGGTTTCCAGAAGGTCCAGGGTGACAGCGGCAAGGTCATCCGCATGGATGCGGTTCGTGAATGGCGCGATCTCTGCCTTGAGGACAGGCTGTCGATCACGAATCCTCTTGAGAGGCAGCCGTCCCGGCCCGTAGATACCGGGGACGCGGATGATGA
>JASFPB010000169.1:0-5598 GCA_050116235.1 Chromatiales bacterium
GTAGGTTATCCTCTTTCAGAGAATGCCAAACTGTGAACACAGAACCGCCGCATGCAGCGCCCGAAGGACTATGACACTGGCATCCATTGGGTTTAAATAGTGCTGTAACGGCCATAGTGAAGAAAACACCACGGAAAACACCATGACGACCATCGCCAGAGACGACTTCATCGAGAGCATTGCCGATGCTCTGCAATTCATTTCCTACTACCACCCCGTCGATTACATTCGCGCGGTAACAGCAGCCTGGGAACGTGAAGAATCACCAGCTGCGAAGGATGCCATGGAGCAGATCCTGATGAATTCGAAAATGTCGGCCGAGGGACATCGCCCCATCTGCCAGGACACAGGCAGTGTCGTGGTTTTCCTGAAGATCGGCATGGATGTCACCTGGGATACAGACATGGACATCGCTGCCATGGTCAATGAAGGTGTCCGCCGTGCCTACCTGAATCCCGATAACATCCTGCGTGCCTCAATGGTCGATGACCCGCTCGGCGCTCGCGCCAACACCGGTGACAATACACCCGCGATCATCCACATGGAACTGGTCGCGGGTGACAGCCTCGAAATCAAGATCGCGGCCAAGGGCGGCGGTTCCGAGAACAAGTCACGCTTTACAGTACTCAACCCGAGCGGGTCACTCGTCGACTGGGTTGTCGAGACGGTCCCGACGCTCGGTGCCGGCTGGTGCCCGCCCGGCATGCTCGGCATCGGTGTTGGCGGCACCTCCGAGAAAGCGATGCTGCTTGCGAAGGAAGCACTCATGGAGCACATCGACATCCACGAACTGCAGGCCCGTGGTCCGTCCAGCCGCAAGGAGGAAATGCGCCTCGAGATATTCGACAAGGTCAACGCGCTCGGCATCGGGGCCCAGGGGCTCGGTGGACTCACGACCGTGCTCGACGTCAAGATCAACGACTTCCCGACACACGCGGCCTCACTCCCCGTTGCACTGATCCCGAATTGTGCCGCGACCCGCCATATCGAATTTACGCTCGACGGATCCGGGCCTGCCATCCTGACTCCACCCAGCCCTTCCGACTGGCCCGATATCGAATGGAAAGCCGACGAAAGTGCGATCCGTGCCAATCTCGACACCCTCACGAAAGAGGAGATTGCCAGCTGGCAGCCGGGAGACCGCGTCCTGCTGTCGGGCAAGCTCCTGACAGGCAGGGATGCCGCCCACAAGAAAATCCGGGACCTGATCGACAGTGGCCAGCCGTTACCGGATGGTGTGGACTTCAAGAACCGTTTCATCTACTACGTGGGCCCGGTCGATCCGGTTGGCGATGAAGTCGTCGGACCTGCCGGTCCGACCACGGCCACACGCATGGACAAGTTCACGGAGATGATGCTCGACAGGACAGGACTCATCGGCATGATCGGCAAGGCCGAGCGCGGCCCGGCCGCACGTGAATCGATCAGGAAACATGGCGCTGTCTATCTCATGGCAGTCGGTGGTGCTGCCTACCTGGTCTCGAAGGCCATCAAGAGCTCGCGTCTCATCGCCTTCGAGGAGCTGGGAATGGAAGCCATCCGCGAGTTCGAGATCGAGGATATGCCGGTCACGGTTGCCGTGGATGCTCGCGGCGACTCGGTGCACGAGAGTGGTCCGGCCGAGTGGCGCATCAGGATCAGCGAAATCCGCTAACGGCCTGCCGTCATGCAGATCAGCTTCCGCGGTATCAGGATCACGATACTGCTTGTCATCCTCGCGATGGTCTCCCTGAGCACCTGGCTCGGCATCGCGCGCACCACAGACTGGGACCATCCTCTCTGGATTGTTATCTATCCGATGAACGGCGATGGCAGTCCAGAGAGCCGGAACACCATCAGCCGTCTCGATGTGGCTCATTTCAGGCCTGTCGTCGACTTCATGAAACGCGAGGGAGCGCGTCACGGGGTTGCACTTGATCGCCCGGTCACCATCGATCTCGCACCGGAAGTGAAGATGTTGCCACCGCCGACCCCCGCCTGGGACGAGAACCCGCTTTCTATCGCCTGGTGGAGCCTGAAAATGCGCCACTGGAGCTGGAAAGTCGACACGTACCCGGGACCGGAGCCCGACATCAGGCTTTACGTCGAGTACCACAACTCCGGCGAGAATGGCGTGCTTGATACCTCTTTCGGACTACAAAAGAGCCGCATCAGCGTGATCAGGCAATTTACCTCACGCAGGATGGCGCAAAAGAACCTGGTGATCGTCGCCCATGAACTGCTGCACACGCTTGGCGCAAGTGACAAGTATGACCTGGCAACTCTTGCGGTCAGCTATCCCGGGGGCTACGCGGAACCTGACAAGTCACCGCTCTACCCGCAGAAGAGGGCGGAGATCATGGGGGGACGCATTCCGGTGAGTGCCAGTGAATTCGTCATTCCGCCATCCCTCGAACAGTGCATTGTCGGTCCTGAAACAGCCCGGGAGATCGGCTGGACCGGTAATGCATGATTCGCGACGCGAAACTGCCGGGCTTACTATTCGCAGTCCTCGCCAAGGACCACTGCATATTCCTCTTTCGACAGTTTGCCGTCGCCATCCTTGTCGAGTTCAGCAAACGTCTCCTTGACTCCGGCTTCCTCTGCTCCGGTAAATTCAGCCTCTTCGACAAAACCGCTGCTGTCGGCATCGGCAGCCTTGAATTTCGGAATCTCGGCAGACATCACGGAACCACTTGCGATCAGCAGGGCTGACGCCATGACCAGTTGGACAGTCTTGTACATGACACTTCCCTCCCCGGGGAAAAGGTAATTACGAAGGTAACAGAAGCGTCCGGACGTCAGGTGATCAGGCAGGGTGCAAAAGGAAAGGAGTATCCGGGCAGAGAAAAGATTAGTGAAAATGGTGTCCGAAATCAATCATCGATCCCGGACACCTCTACCCGCTAGTCGAAGACGTCAAAGAATACATCGGCAATGACGGCTGTGGCTGTGGCGACCAGTACAAGATCGCTCCCGTAGACTGCCCATTCGTAGCCGGGGTATCGGGGAAGCTTCGACAGCATCGGTCCGGGAACTGCTCGCTTGGCAATGCCAGGAGGAATCGGTTTGCCCCTGGCCAGGTTTTTTCTTATTCCGGGTGGGAGCGAACCGTAGCCGGTGTAGTTGTTGTCGAGAGCAATACGGCGAGCAGCATCGAAACCGATAGCAGCAGAAATCAACGCTTCTGCTGTGTCACGATCCCGATCTCGATCCCTGTCGTGTTTTTTACCGGGACCATCGCTTTTGCCGGCCGTCTTGTCCTGTTTTTTACCGGGACCATCGCTTTTACCTGCTGCCTTGCCCTGTTTCTGCTCCTTCTGCGGACCACCTTTGCCCTTCCCCTCAGGCGGCGCGGCAGTTGCCGGCAGTGAAGACACCAGGAAGATGGTCAGAATGAACGCCAGAAATTTTCCCGGTTGATTGAATCGATGCATTGGCTATGGTCTCCTTCCAGATTGGTGATGATGAACTGTAGCCATAGTCTAGCCTGATCAACAGACAAAATCTCACTCCATACCCTCATCACAATCCAGTATGATTAGTTCATCCGGCAAGCCGGATGTATAGATGACACCAGGCAATCAATCCAGATTAATTTGATTGCTATGAATGGAGATTCAACAATGATCTATCAGCGCAAGCTCTTGTCACTCATTACTCTCGTTGGCGCCATCGCATTCGCCACTCCTCTCCATGCTGGAGATAGCACCGGCAAAACAGCATTGGGCAGTGCTGCCGGCGGTGCTGCCGGAGCAGCCATCGGTGATGCGATCGGCGGAAAGAACGCCAAAGTCATTGGCGGTGCACTTGGTGGTGCAGCTGGCGCAGCCGCTACTACCAAAGGAGACGGCAAGACCGAGGCAGCCATTGGTGGTGCAGCTGGTGGTGCCCTTGGCGCGAGTGCCGGAGGCACCGGAGGAGCAGCAGTTGGTGCAGCTGCCGGCGGCGCTTTGGGTCGTGAACTGGGAAAGTAGGCAAAATTACCCTACAGTGCAGTGACAGGAGGAGGGAACGCCCTCCTCTAGTTGCCTTCCAACACTTTTCCGTCACGCCCCCCCCGAACAAGAGCAGATGGCTGACAATACCTGTCGAGCTCTCCAGGGGATCAACTTCAATCCCTGAA
Source organism: Chromatiales bacterium (assembly GCA_050116235.1). Taxonomy (GTDB): domain Bacteria; phylum Pseudomonadota; class Gammaproteobacteria; order Chromatiales; family Chromatiaceae; genus Sva-25. The sequence continues at coordinate 4,106 of JASFPB010000169.1, forward strand.
CGATCTGCAAGTTCCCATGCGCATGCTGCGCTACTCTTACCTTTATTCTCCGACTTTCCGTCACAGGGATTGACGAATCACATACAGCAGGCAGGGATCTATCCCCCGGCTTTGTGGTTAAATAGCTGATCGAAACCATCGGGGGGACATCCCCCGTCACCATGCTCAGATGCAGACTTTTAAGAATCTCGGAAAACGGGTTGTGGATGCCCTCGATGGGCCAGCCCTGCAGCGCAGAAAAAGCCTCGTACTTTCCCTTCTCGTGATCCTGGCAGGCATCACGATTTTCTCGGTGTTAAAGGCGACGCGCCCTGAACCTCCTGCAGTCGAGTCGCGAGAACGGGTCTGGCAGGTAGCAGTGACAACTGTGCAGCTCGATAGTCTCTCCCCGCAATTGACGCTGTATGGCAAAGTCGAATCACCGGAAGTCTTCAAGGCCGCAGCACCAGGCCAGGGGCGTATCTCCGAAGTCCATGTCAGCGAGGGCTCACGCGTCAACAAAAGTGACCGGCTCATCGTCCTAGACGAGAAGGATTTCCTGCCGGCAGTAACGCAAGCCAGGGCCGATGTCGCCGAGCTCGAGGCACAGATCGATAGCGAGAATCTGCGCTATGCGAGTGACAATGAAGCACTCGAAAAGCAGGAAATCCTTCTGGAACTCGCACAGGCTGAACTCGCACGGGCTGAACGGCTCGAGCAACGCAACCTCGGATCGGAATCAGCACTTGACCAGGCCCGGCAGAATGTTGCGCAGCAGCAGCTGTCACTCTCCACGCGACAGCTCAATGTCGCCGATCACGCTGCCCGACTCGCCCGCCTGGAGGCCAATCTCGAACGCGCCAGGGCACGCCTGGAGGTTGCTCAGAGAGATTATGAACGCAGCCTTGTCACGGCGCCCTTCGACGGCATTGTCAGTGCGCTGCCTGTTACTGTCGGCAACCAGGTCAAGGCCAATGATGTGGTGCTCGAGATGTACTCACTCGAAAGCCTGGAAGTGCGCGCAACGGTTCCCGTCATCTACCAGCAGGAGCTGATCTCGGCAACTGCGGAGGAGGAATATTTCCCTGCCAGGAGCGGCGACATCAAACTCGGGCTGGACCGTCTCTCGGGAAAGGCCGGTACCGCAGGTATCGATGCCCTTTTCAGTATCGAATCCGGCAATGAAAAACTGCGTCTCGGTCAGCAGATCACGATCCATCTCTCAAGGCCTCGACAACCTGGGCTCGCAATACTCCCCTTCCAGGCACTCTATGGCAACGACCGCATCTACCGTGTCAACAGCGAGCAGCGCCTCGAAACACTGCGTATTGAACAGGTCGGGACGATTTTCGACCGGGATGTCGAAAAACTCCTCGTGCGCGGTGAAGCCCTGCGAGATGGCGATCGTATTGTCTCGACCCATCTACCCAATGCCGTGCAGGGGCTCAAGGTCAGCATCGCTGAGTAAACGGGCATGGCCGCTCCAGACAGCTATCACAAATCCGATATCCTTG
>JASFPB010000170.1:0-5595 GCA_050116235.1 Chromatiales bacterium
GGGGCAACCGACAGCGTCAGTTAACCCGGCGCGAGGCCGACCGCGCCTTTCCCGACACCCTCGTAGGCATGGATGCTGATCTCGTCCCGCGGGTTCTCCCTGCCAATCATCCCGGCGATATGCGAGGCCAGGTTTTCTACCGTGGAATCCGTATCAATCAGGTAGCAGTGGCTGGCCGGCATGACGAGATCATACTCGCCCTGCGAGGCCTGGTAGTAGTAATGGTGGTGGCCGCCTGATGCATCGACGAGATCATCCCGCGACCCGATATAGATGTCACGCCAGCGCTCGGACCACTCTTCCTCGAGCTGGAGGTCACGTTCGCCGTTCCTGTAAATCTCGATGCGCGAGCGGTGACCATGGGCGATGCGCTGGCAGTTGCCACAATGTTGCCTGAGCCCGTGGCTGTATTGATAGAAGGCGCCGTCGATCTTTTCTTCGCTGAGACAGATTTCGATCTTGCTGACGTTGGGGGGCATCTGCTCCAGAAGCGCCGCCTCGATGGCATCTGAAACACTTTCTGTCGTGACTGCTTCAGCATCGAGCAGGCAGAGGGCAGTGGGCGGGGAGGTATGACGGATCTGCTCGCCTTGCCCACCGAAGGTGAAGGTCACAACCGGCTGACCCGGCATGCCCCCGATATGTGTGCAGCCGGAACGGGTCGGGATAATGAGCTTGTGGTCGAAGTGCTCGTCAACAAGCCGCTTGACCTGTTTCTTGACATCGGAGAAGTCCAGCACCATGCCCTGTTCATCAAGGCTTCCATGAAGCGTTACGTCGACGATCCAGCTTTCACCAAGAAGACCGCGCTCCGCATGCAGATAGGAGAAGTCCATGACAGTCAGCCCCTTGACGAAGAGGATGGTCAAGAGTCTTTCCTGTCCCTGTGCCGGCGTGAGCGGCGCTTGATCTCGTAGCCCGAGATCTCGGGCATGATGTCGCTGAAAGGAACTGCATCGAGCTCGCCCCAGGTTTCTTCGGCTTCCTGCAGCAGACGATCGATATCGGGAATGCACTCGGGGAGCTCCTTGCCGGGATGCAGAACGTGGAAGAGTCCGCGCATGCCGCCCACCTGGACGCGTATCGCCTTGCCATGGGGCAGGCGACTGTACTGTTGCTGCTGCACGTTCCTGAGTGCAAAGCGTGCCTGGTCACGCAGTATCGCGAGGAAATCAAGGCAGCGCTGCTGACCACTGTCTGAATTGCAGTGCACGCCCTCGCGCTCGGCGATGCAGAACTTTTCCGACTGGCTGCAGCCGCACTTGTTTGTCAGAACGGCCTTTTCGTATGCACAGAAGCGCTCGTTGACTTCGCGATAGGTCTGGCGGAAGGCATCCTGATCCATGTGATCATTCCCCGGTTTTGAAGCGGTGGATCAGGCGGCGATCGCGCTTGTTCGGACGCTGTGCCGGCGGCCTGGGTGCGGCTTCTCGCAGCAGGCGCTGCTGCTCGATACGCTTCTCGCGCTTCTCGCGACTCGCTTCTTCTTCACGATAGAAAGTGACGGCCTCTGAAGCCGGACGGCGCTGATCAGGCAGGATCAGGACCTCGATGTTCCATTCCAGCATGCCCTTGTGGATGCGCAGTTTCGATCCCGGCTTGACCTCCTTGCCCGGCTTGGTCCGCTGGCCGTTGAGGTGTACCTTGCCACCATTGATGGCTTCTGCTGCGAGTTTCCTTGTCTTGAAGAAACGCGCTGCCCATAGCCATTTGTCGATGCGCATGCCGTGGCTTCCTTCAGGTGATGGCATCTTCCTCGGGACTGTCGATGCCGAGTAGTTCATTGAGCTTGCCGTCGACATCGAGTGCTGACATGTCGTCGAAGCCACCAACGTGAAAATCGTCGATAAAGATCTGCGGCACGGTACGGCGCTGGCTGCGCTGCATCATCTCCATCATCCTGTCGCGATCCTGGTCGACGCGAATTTCTTCATACGAGACTCCCTTGTGCTCGAGGAGCATCTTGGCTCGCACGCAGTAGGGGCAAAAGGCAGTGCTGTAAACAACCACTTTAGGCATGTCGTCACCCGGCAATCTGGTTCGTGTGATGCTGGTTGCGCCCCTTGCGAGCCGCGAAACAGCAGATTTGCGGTCATGCTATCAACGCGTCCCGGACTCGTCTACCCGGGAAGAGCCGGGATTGGAACACATCAATCAGCTTGACTAACTGTTGAAAGGCCGATTGAATGGCAAGCCTCATAATAAAGACCACAACCCATGAGTCACGACAACACTCCACTCGCGATACGCGGCCAGGTCATGCTCGATGTGCTGGGTACCGAATTGACCGACGAGGACCGCGCGCGTCTCGCGCATCCGGCGACAGGCGGCGTTATTCTCTTCAGCCGGAATTACACCTCTCGCAAACAGATTGCCGAACTTGTGGCGGCTATCCGCGAGGCCTCCCCGGATCCCCTGCTTATCAGCGTGGACCACGAAGGAGGGAGGGTTCAGCGATTCCGCGAGGGTTTTACGCAGCTTCCACCGATGGCATGGCTCGGCAAGCGCTATGACGAATCACCGGAGGAGGCCCTCGACGAGAGCGAATTGCTCGGCTGGCTCATGGCGACGGAACTGCGCGAAGTGGATATCGATTTCAGCTATGCACCCGTGCTCGATCTCGGCCTGGGGGTCTGTGATGTCATCGGTGACCGTGCTTTTCACCACGATCCCGATGTTGTTGTCCAGCTTGCCAGGCGCTTCATGCGGGGCATGCACGATGCAGGCATGTCAGCCGTTGGAAAACACTTTCCGGGGCATGGTGCTGTCGTCGAGGACTCGCACCTGGCACTACCGATCGATCAGCGTGAACTCGAGGTGATTCTCGACCAGGATGTTCGACCATTCAAACAGCTTATTTCATATGGACTGGATGGCATCATGCCGGCGCATGTCGTCTACACGGCTGCTGATCAGAATGCGGCCGGTTTTTCGCCCTTCTGGTTGCGCGAGATCTTGCGCGACAGGCTTGGCTTCGAGGGCGTGATATTCAGTGATGATCTGACGATGGTTGCTGCGGAGTCAGCCGGCAGCTACGACAACAGGGCAACTGCTGCAATCGAGGCCGGCTGCGATATGGTGCTTGTCTGCAACAACCCGATGGCTGCTGACGAGGTGCTCGAGGCCATGCGGGATGTTGTCAGTAACGAAAGTCTCCTGCGCCTGGCATCCATGGCCGGTTCAGAGACCGGGGGTAGTGATTCCGATGAAATCATGGCGCATGCAAGACAAGTGGCGATTGCAGCCTGTTCGGGGAGTGGCGGAGAGACTGTATGACCACAGCCCGTGAAGCCGCCACGGTCATGCAAGCGGCAGAGTGTCTCTATTCGAGACAGCAGGTCGACACAGCCATCGACAACATCGCTTCTGCGATCAACACCGATTTCGAGGGTTTGAGCCCCGTGGTTCTTTGCGTCATGAACGGTGGCGTTGTGCTGGCCGGGCACCTGCTGACAAGGCTTTCCGCTATGCTCGAGTTCGACTACCTGCATGCGACCCGTTATCGCGGCGAGACCTCCGGCGGGGAGCTTGTATGGAAACATCATCACGAAATCGCGCTCAACGGCCGGGATGTACTGGTTCTCGACGATATCCTCGACTACGGTGAAACCCTCAGGGCGATCAGGGATGCCTGCCTCAGGGAGGGTGCAGGCAGTTTTCGCAGTGCAGTGCTCGTCAGGAAAATACATGATCAGCCACAGGACATCGAAGCTGACTATATCGGACTCGAGGTGCCCGACCGCTATGTGTTCGGTTACGGCATGGACTACAAGGGTTTCCTGCGTAATGCGCCGGGCATCTACGCTGTGCGTGAGCGTTAACTGACCTGCTACGGCGATTGGCCGCGTTGCAACGACAGAGAAGAGAGAGCATGAAATACGGCATCATTGGTGGTTCTGGACTTGCGAGATTCAGGGACCTCAAGATCGAACATCGTGAAATCGTCAAGACACCTTACGGTGAGGCCTCGGCACCCCTGATCCATGGCAGCTTCGGCGATATCGACCTGGTATTCCTGCCGCGTCATGGCAGTGGCCACCGCCTGCCTCCTCACAGTATCAACTACCGCGCCAATGTCTGGGCCATGAAAGAGCTTGGCATCAGGGAAGTCATCGGCATTGCAACGGTCGGTGGTATCAGCAGTCCACCAAACGCACTGGTGATTCCTGACCAGATCATCGACTACACCTGGGGGCGGGAGCAGACCTTTTTTGATGGTGTCGATGGCCATGTCTCCCATATCGACTTCACGGAACCCTACTGTGAAACCCTGCGCCAGAAACTCATCGCAGCGGCAACTGCTTCCGGTAGCAATGTGATTAGTGAGGGTGTCTATGGTGCGACCCAGGGACCGCGTCTCGAGACAGCCGCGGAGATTCAACGCATGCGCCAGGACGGTTGTGACCTCGTTGGTATGACAGCGATGCCTGAGGCATCGCTCGCACGCGAAGCTGGTCTCTGCTATGCGACCTGCGCACTTGTCGTGAACTGGGCTGCGGGGATTGGTGACGAGGGACCAATCAGCCAGCAACTCATCAACCAGCATATCGAGCAGGGAATGGAGTCGGTAAGGCAACTCATACTCAAGCTCGAATGATGAAGCGGCTTACGCTCCTCGGCCTGCTGCTGTTCTGCATCTTCCCGTTGTCCGTCGCGGCATGGATCATGTCGAGTGACAAAAGGGATCAGCAGTCAATCGAGGCCGGTATCGGAGCCATCAAGTCGGGTGAATATGATGAGGCATTCAGCCACCTGCTTCCCCTCGCAAAGGAGGGCAATCCGGAGGCCCAGTACAATATCGGCTGGCTCTATGCGAACGGGATCGGTGGCAAGGTAGATGTCCCGACAGCCATTTACTGGTGGGAGAAGGCGGCGGCCGGTAACCATGCGCCTTCGCAGTTCTCCCTGGGAATGATCTACCTGACAGGTGATGGAAAGACCATCAAGAAGAACGTACCCGAAGCGATTCACTGGCACATGCGCTCGGCAAGGAATGGCTATGTTGAAGGCAGGGAAATGATGCGCCAGCTCTACAGGACCAGAAAGAGGACTGTTCTGAAACTCTATCCGGACATTACCGGGGAGTCCTGGTTCAGCCAGAAAAAGTCAGCCGAATAATCATCTTTGCTGTGATAATATGCACCCAGCATTAAAGGATTCCCGCGGGAGTAATATCATGTCAGAAGCAACAGAAACAACCAATATCAATACTGTTGGCAAGCAACAAGGCGCTGCCTCGATGCTGATGCTGATTCTTCTTGTCGTGCTCGTCTGGGCAGTCATCGCGTATTACATGGCGATGGACTCTTCACACCAGGAGCAACCTTCAACTGTGGTAGAGGCCCCGGCGGTTGAACAGCCAGCAGCAGAGCAGCAAGCTGTACCGGCTCCGGCTCCGGCTCCGGTTCCCGCGCCTGCACCAACACAGGAGCAGGCTACAGCGGCCCCGGTCCAGGAGGCCGCACCGCAGGAGGCAGCAGAACCCGCCACGCAAGGTGATCCGATGCAGCAGATCATCGAAGTGTTTGCACCCGAGCAGCAATAGAGGCACAGCCGCGCTGAATCGTTGCCCATCGCAGCGATCCGGATACACAA